>NZ_JAAHBQ010000051.1 GCF_020144665.1 Oscillatoria salina IIICB1
GTCGGGAGTCGTCACGCAAGATAGTTGTCAACACCTATCCAATGAGGAGAATTAGGTTCACCAAACAAAATCAAGGAAGAACTTAGTTGGGAAATTACTCTAGTAGTTACGTCACTAACCGCTAATCCCGCCACAGTCCGACGACGGAGCGATCGCAAAATTACGAGATCGAATGAACGAGCGGCTTTAAGAATTGCCTCAGCAGGCTCGTCACTGCGAATAGTTTTGATGATTAAATCTACTTGGGGGTGACTTTGACTAAGAATTTCAGCAAGTTCTGACTCAAATATGTAGATTTGTTCAGCAGTCATCGCGCGAGAGCCGACGTGCAAACAGGTAATTTGGGCTTTGTTAGTATCGGCGAATAATTGAGCAAACCTAATTGTTCTTAAGGTTTGAGGGGTAATATTTTTGACAGGGACTAAAATTTGGCGAATGTTAATTGGTTCTTCTAGCAGTCGCATTACTGCTACTGGACAATGAGCAGACCAAAAGACGCTATTAATGACATTACCAAACAAACGAGCTTGTAAGCTGGTTGTCGGACTCCAACCCATCACAATTAAACTCGCGTCTTGTTCTTTGCCAGCACGACTGATACCATAAGAAACATCGTCATCAACTCGGACGATTGTTTTCGCTTTAACTTGAAACTCCTCAGCTACAGCCGTTGCGCGTTCTAAAAGACGTTGACTTTTAGCGATCTCTAGTTCCAATTCTGGTTCATCCATGTGAACATGAGCTTTAGCGATCGATAAGGGTACGACCATTCCTGACTCATGACGCGCTAACCTTGCACCCATTTCTACTAAATACCTTTCTGTGTGGGGATTAGAAACTGGTACCAAGACGGTAAAAGGAGGATTAGAGGAAGTAGGTTGATTGGTGTGGGTAGGGACAGTACGCGGGACTACAGCCAAATCTGTGCTATCAGCGATCGCTAATGTTGAATTTTGCTTCTCTAAATTAAATTCAATGTCGCGAGAAGAAATACTAGATTCGACATCGTTTGTAACTCCCCACATAGCCGTTTTGCTGTCTAATTTTGTTTTTGGTAGCGGTAATTTTCTCGCAAAACGAGCTGTCAAAACTGGTCCGAGAATTGCTGTCACCAACATCAAAACAATTACAGTATTGAACACAGAATCCGGAATCAAGCCAGCATTTAAACCTACCAAAGCGGCTGCTAAAGTTGCTGCTACTTGTGGTAAAGACAAAGACCACATTGTCATCGTTTCGTTCCAGTTATAACCGAAGCATTGTTTAGTAATAAAAGCAGCTAAAAATTTGCAACTAATTAACACTCCCACAATTGCCCCAGTTAATAACAATTCTGTTGTCAAAGTATTAACAAAACCAGAAACATTTAGCAGCAATCCCATATCAACAAAGAAAAAGGGAATAAATAAAGTGCTGCCAACAAACTCAATTTTTTCTTCTACTGGAGAGCCTCCGACTACATCATTCACTGCTAAACCAGCTAAAAAGGCACCGACAATTTTATCAACATTTATTATTTGCGCTCCTACAGATGCTAAAAATACTGCTAAGAGAACAAACAAAAATTGATTGCTTTCTTCGTCTCCCGTGCGGCGAAAATATTCTTTTCCAGCCCAACCAAAACCAAATAACACAATAACTGAGTAAATTGCTAAAGCTCCTAGTTGGCTAACTAAACTAACAGCAGAAAAATCACCGGCATGAATAGAAACACAGATTGCTAGAATGAGCAAAGCGGAAATATCAGTGAAAATTGTGGCGCCAATACTAACAGTTACTGCTTCGTTATTTGTTACTCCTAAACGGTTAACGATTGGATAACCTAAAAGGGTATGGGAAGCAAGTAATGAACCAATTAAAATCGAAGCATTCCAGCCCATTCCCAATGCTAAACCAACGCTGGCACCACCGATTAAAGGAATTATAAACGTAGCAAAACCAAAAGTCAAAGAACGATTTTTAGTTTTGCGAAATTCTGCTAAATCTATTTCTAATCCTGCGACAAACATGAGATAAATTTTCCCAATGTCTGAAAGCAATTTCATGGTTTCTGATTCAGCACTGAGCAATCCTAAACCGTCAGGTCCCAAACAAACTCCAGCAACCAATAAACCTACCAATCCTGGTAATCGAAGACGTTCAAAAATAGGCGGGAGTATCAAAATAACTAAAAGCAGGATTGTGAAACCGACAATTGGACTATCTGGCAGCCACTTAAGTATTTGTTCCATTGCGATAAACTTCAGTTTTTAGGGAGCGAAAAACCATAAATATTATTGATTTTTTTGTTCGTTTTTTGTTGTTCGCGGCTATTTTTAAACCTCTTAATTACCTGACGAACAGGTTGAGGAGACTTAGCAGAGCATTAATATTAGTAAAGGCTTGACTAATCCCGAAAAAAATTAGTAAGCCAACTAAGAACAAATAAAGTTTTTGAGACTTGAAAATTAGCCAAAATTTGTTTTCACAATTATTGCTGAGAAGATAGTGAGATTAAAATTAGCGATCGCGATAGTTGGGCGATCGCTTTTTTAGCTATTTATTTCGCGATATCTGCTTCCTCAAAAGATTCCAAAACATCTTCTTCCTCTGTTGTATTTTTCAATGCCAATCTTAAGAAAGGAGGTGCCAAGAAAGTTGTCAGAATGACCATGATAATAATTGCGGCTTCCAAAGGTTTACTAAGTACACCACTCGCCGAACCAATCCCAGCAAAAACCAGTCCAACTTCACCTCTAGGAATCATTCCTACACCAATTGCTAAACGATTAATTGGTGTTTTACCTGTAACTGACCAACCTGTAATTACCTTACCAATAATTGCGACAACAAGCAGAAAAGCCGCAATTACTAATCCTTGTCTATTAGTGGGAATCGCTGGATTGAGAACACCTAAATCAGCTTTTGCGCCCACACTCACAAAGAAAATTGGAACTAAGATATCAGCGATGGGAATTACCTGTTTATCAAGTTCTTTGCGCTTATCAGTTTCATCAAGAACTAAACCAGCAGCGAAGGCGCCCAGAATTGCTTCCAGATGAATTGCATTAGCGAGAAATGCCATTAAGAAAGCAAAGGTAAAAGCAGGAATAACTAAATTTCCGCGTGTTTGTAATCTTTCAGCGATCGCGACAAAAGATTTGTTGAAAAATTTCCCCAGAAAAATCGAACCGAGGAGAAAAACACTGGCACTTGTCATCAAATAAATCAAGTTGACAATATCAACTTCGCCAGTTTTGGCTAAACTTGCTACTACTGCCAAAACGATAATTCCCAAGACATCATCAATCACTGCGGCGCCAACAATAATTTGACCTTCTCTTGACTTGAGATAGCCTAATTCAGAGAGAACTTTGGAAGTAATTCCAATGCTGGTAGCAGTTAAAGCTGCACCTGCAAAAATAGCAGGAATTGCCGGAACATTAAAAAAGAACATTAAACCAATAGTTCCCGCAGCAAAAGGCGCAACTACACCAACTACAGCGACAACTGCTGCTTGATAGCCGACTTTTTGCAATTCCCGCAAGTCTGACTCTAAACCAATTTCAAACAGCAGAATAATTACGCCTAATTCCGCCAAAACCGAAATTACTTCGCTTTGCGTTTCAAAAATACTGCTGACAGATTCAGGACTTAAATTGCCGATCGCCTGGAGAACTGTCATAATAACTGAGTCGCTAGCTTCGGCACCAACTTCGGGAAACATTAGCAGATGCAAGGCGGAAACACCGACAATTACACCAGCGACTAATTCGCCTAAGACTGGAGGTAAATCTAGCGCTTTTGATAACTCGCCACCGAGTTTACTAGCAACATAAATCACAACTAAACTTAGTAGCACTCCGGTTAAAATCATCGGCGAATTTCCCGGATCGGTTGCCGTTGCTAGTAAAGGATTGGTAAGGTTTTGCCAAGCTAGAGAAGTCATGCTCATTTCTCTTTTTCTCCTGTGTGAATGTTTGGTTTTTGAGCGAAATTAATCAATGGTGGATTAGGTAAAGTTAGTTAATTAGCGATCGCGTTTTTTGCTTAAATCTTGACTTAACCCGCCAGATTTAAACTTGCCAGTTACAACACCTTTGATTCCAAATTGAGTGGTGTTTCAGTAGTATTGGTGTAGGAATCGTTAATATTCACCAAAGCTAGTGCTTGTTGTAGTGCTTCTAAACGACTGATTCCGACGTGATTTGGGGGAAGTATTGACCAAATACCTAGTTTTTCTAAGCGTTTCTTAATTTTGCCTTCAGCACCGACGATGAAGACGTGACGACCTTTATCAATGGCATCTTGAATCGTGTTTTCAATGGCGAGTGAAGAAGTTACACCTAAGATGGGAACATCACTAAGGTCTACAATGAGAACATCGTGATCGACCATTGCTGTTTGTTCGCGAGCGATCGCTTTCGCTACTCCAAAAATCATCGGACCGCTAAGGTGGAACAAGAGGACTCGATTCTCAGCGCGATCGAGCAATTGTCTTTCTTCGGGAGAAAGTAAGATTTCGTCGTCAGCATCGGTGACAGTTTTGACATCGTTAGCTTGTAGTTGGGTCAGGCGATCGATAGTTAAGATATTAGCGATAAATACTCCAACTCCAACTGCAACAATCAAATCGACGAAGACTGTGAGTAAGATTACGCTATACATAATCAATGAGCCTTTCACCGAGATTTTATGAGCGCGTTTGAGGAAACTCCAGTCGATGATGTCAATACCAACTTTGAGGGCGATACCTGCTAAAACTGCCATCGGAATTGTCGCAGTCAGAGGTGCAGCCCAAAGGACAACGATGAGTAAAACAAAGGCGCGGGTTAAGCCTGAAAGTGCGGTGCGACCACCACTTTGAATGTTAACGACGGTTCCCATTGTTGCTCCAGCACCAGCAATACCGCCGAATAATCCGGAAGCGAGGTTGCCCAGTCCTTGCCCAATTAATTCTTTGTCTGAGTTGTGATGGGTACGAGTTAAACTATCGGCAACTACGGAAGTAAGTAAGGCATCGATACAGCCCAGCATTCCGAGAACTAAGGCATCGACGAGCATGACTCGAAACTGACTGGGAGTGAAGTAAGGTAGTTGCAAACTAGGCAAACCAGCAGAAATTTCGCCGATGCGTCGAATCTCTACACCTTGGAAGAAGAATAACGATACCGCAGTACCAATAATTAAAGCGGCTAATTGGGGAGGAACGATACGCTTCCATTTAGTGGGCATTAAGACGATAATGGCTACCGCGATCGCCGCTAAAATCGTTTCGGGAAGACTAATGTTATTAATTAGTGTGGGTAAGTTTTGAATTGTCCCGATTACGCCACCTTTCGGTGATGCCTGTCCTAGAAACGGTCCAAGCTGAAGAATAATCAGGATAATGCCAATCCCGGACATGAAACCGGAAACTACTGTATAAGGCATCAAGGTGACATATTTCCCCAGCCGCAAAACTCCAAAAATAATTTGGAATACTCCCGCCATCATTACGACGGTGAATGCCATCGCCAAGCCGTTGTCGGGGTCGGCTGCTGTCAAACTAGCAATTACTGCTGTCATGATGACAGTCATTGGTCCGGTGGGCTCGGAAATTAAGGTCGGAGTACCACCGAATAAGGCAGCAAAAAAGCCCACTAATACTGCTCCCCAAAGCCCAGCCGCAGCCCCGGCTCCGGAGGCAACACCGAAGGCTAGTGCCATCGGCAGGGCGATAACTGCGGCAGTTAGTCCGCCGAAGATATCCCCTTTTAGGTTGCGAAAATGAATGCGATTAGTGAGTTGCATAAGTGAAAAAGTCGTTCAAGGTTTGCATACAAGTTGAGAAAAATATTTCGATTGCAGAGTGGAGACTCGCTCCGCTCCATTTATAGATAAAAAACTATTGTTTGCTTTTCATCTATCGTTTTTTTTCGATGTTACAATGATACAGGTCAAGCAGAAAAATTGTAATTTTTTTTTGCTAATGATTACTAGTCCCAAACATAATTTAAGCTTATGAGAGGTAGAAAGTTGATGAGCGCAACCTTACATCAGTTAGAAGTGTTCGAGACTGTTGCTCGTCACGGTAGCTTTACCCGTGCCGCCGAAGAGTTATCTATCACCCAACCGACTGTTTCTGGGCAAGTCAAGCAATTAAGCCAAACTGTTGGTATGCCTTTGTTCGAGCAGATTGGCAAACGCCTTTATCTCACCGAGGCTGGTTCTGCGTTACTCACCACTTGTCGGGAAATCTTCTCCAACCTAGATAATTTCCAGATGAAAGTAGCTGATTTACAGGGGATGAAGCAAGGAAAGTTACGTTTAGGGGTGGTAACGACTGCTAAATACTTTATTCCGAGACTGTTAGGTTCATTTTGCCAGAAGTATCCAGAGATTGATGTCGCGCTAGTGGTGACGAATCATCAAACTCTCCGGGAAAGAATGCAAGACAATGCGGACGATTTATATGTTCTGAGTCAACCACCAGAAGATACAGATTTGCACAGTCAAGCTTTTCTCGATAATCCTTTAGTTGTCGTTGCTAAGAAGGGTCATCCTTTATCAAGGAAAAGTAAAGTTCCGATTAAAAGCTTGAGTAACGAAGCATTTATTATGCGCGAGTCTGGTTCCGGCACGCGCAGAGCAGTCCAACAGCTATTTGCCAAGCACAAAGTGAATGTTTCTGTCAAGTTAGAATTGGGTAGTAACGAAGCAATTAAACAAGCGATCGCTGGGGGTTTAGGTATTTCAGTTTTGTCTGCTAACTGTCTGATTCCTGAAGGCACGATGGCAGAATTAACGGTTCTGGATGTCCAACATTTTCCCATTCAGTGTTCTTGGTATGTAGCTTATCTCGGAGGGAAACAGCTCTCAGTGATTGCCGATACGTTTCGCAAATATCTCCTAGATAAGAGTAACCACATCTCAGTTCCTACAGCCGCTACAAATGGATCTCGCTCTGTCGTAGAACTTATCAATTCCAAGAGGAAAAAATCTTAACTTAGAGGTATTACCAAACAATTAGAGGCTAGAAAGGGGCAACCACGGGGGGTTGCCCTTGTGTTTGTTTGTGGCAAGCTGGAAAAGATGAATAAGCGATTAAGTAATCATGAACTACGATTGGATTGTTGTGGGTGGTGGGTTCGCTGGTGGTGCTTTAGCTTACGAATTAGCCAGTAAAGACTTTGCCGTTTTATTACTAGAAAAAGATGCCACTCTAGATAATGCGACTCGCTATAGTTATGGTGGACTTGCTTATTGGTCGGGAACTGACGAAATAACCAAACAATTATGTGCTGAAGGCATTGAAATTCACCGTCATCTATCTGAGGAATTAGATGCTGATACAGAATTTCGAGAAATAGATTTATTACTAACTATAGATCGAGGAGTTGAGCCACAAAAAGTAGTAACAGAATATCGCAAATTTGCGCTCGCGCCCAAACTGCTAAATATTGAACAAGCAAGCGAATTAGAACCACTTTTGAATAAAAATGCCATCGCTGGTGCTTTACACTTGAATCACGGTCATATTCATCCCCTAAAAACTACTCAAGGCTACCTTAACGCTTTTCTTCACCTCGGCGGTAAAATTGCCTACGACAAAGTAGTGGAATTACTGCGAGCCAAAAATCGGATTTTAGGAGTTAAAACTACAAAAACAACTTATAACAGTCCTAACACCGTAATTTGCGCCGGAGGATTTAGTCGTAGTTTACTTCACGCCGCCGGAATTAAGGTGAGAGTCTATTTTACCCATTCGGAAATCATTAAAACTCCCCCAGTAAATCTCAAATTACGCACCTTAGTAATGCCCGCCGATACAACTAGATTTACCCTAGAAGCTGAAGCCAGTAAACTAGAGTTAGATCGGCTTTGGAACCAACCTGGTTACGAACCAGTACCAGCAATTCTCGATCCGGGTGCAATTCAATTTCTAGATAATAGTATTCGTATCGGTCAAATTAGTAGAACTCTCACCGATCCAAATGCTAAAGTAAATGAATTAGTTAGTGAAGCCCGTCTTCGCAGTGCCATTGGCAAAGTGCTACCAGCTTTGGAAAATCTACCGGGAACCTGGCATCATTGTCTTGTTGCTTTTGCCCATAATAAATTTTCTGTTGTTGGTGCTTTAGAAAAAATTAGAGGAATTTATCTTTTTTCTGGTTTTACAAATACTTTAGTTTTAGCACCACCTCTTGCCAAGCACTTTGCTATTTGGGCAACAGGGCAAAAAGATGAAATTATTGCCCAGCTATCAGATCCAGTTGATTATCTTTATTAATAAAATTAATTGGAAACTATTTAGCAACCCGCCTAGTTCGCAGAGGAAAAAAGCAAATGGTTGTTTTTTATTATCCCCTTTCTTCGGAAATAAAAATTGATTCTAAACAAGTTAATGTTCAAGATGCTAAACTTCATTATGTAGAGGCAGGACGACCAAGTTCTCCCTCGGTTTTACTGCTTCACAGTGCTAGTAAAAATTCCCAAACTTGGGTAGATATTGGCACAATAAATCTCTTAGCTAAACAAAGATATCGAGCTGTTGCTGTAGATTTATATAGTAATGGTAGTTTTGCGACGAGAAAAAGTTCGCCGCAAGATTTTTTACTAGAGTTAATGGAGAAGCTAAATTTAAAGTTACCAATTTTAGTTTCTCCTTCTTTAAGTGGATTGTATAGCTTGCCTTTTGTCGCTAATTATGCAGACAATTTGAAGGGTTTTGTGCCAATTGCTCCGGTAGGAATTTTGAAATTTAGCCAACAACTCCAAGGAATTAAATTACCTACTTTATCAGTTTGTGGCAGTAAAGATACAATGGCAGCCCAAGATGAAACTTTAGTTAAATTGATGCCGAATGCTCAAAAGGTAGTCTTGGAAAATGCTGGTCGAGATTGTTATTTAGAGGCAACGGAAGAGTTTCACAAATATTTAGTTAAGTTTGTGCGCGATTGTTCTTTTTTCAAACAAAAATCTTGCTGTTAGAGCATAGACATCTTGGTCAAGTAAAAATCTCATGACTAAATGGGTGCTAAATTAATCTCTTCAGCCGCTACTAGCACAATAGTATACTTAAGACAAGCATGAATATCTTCGATTGATAAATCTGGATAGTAGTCTTGAATAAAAAATGGTTTTTTCTGGGGGGTTAAAAGCTAAATTGGGCGCGTAAGTTACCGATATAAATATTTGGATTATCGCTGAAGTTGTTGGCGTTGCCGATGAAGTAAAAGGCAGGAACTAAAGCGATTCTATCGGTTAGGGGGTAGTAGTAAGTAAATTCAAATTCATATTGTACGCCGCCGTTACCGCCACCAGAAACTAGAAATTCACGTCCGTCGAGAATCGAGAAAGGGATGAGGTAAGATAAAGTGGCTAAGGCTCCTTCTTTTCCTAAGTCGGGAAAAGCCAGACCCAGTTGCAAACTTTGAGTATTTATTTCGCCATTATCGAGGTTAGAATTTTCGGGATAAATGTTAGTGCTGCCGTAACCATAGCGTCCGAAAATGCCAAATTTGTCGGTAATTAACCAGTCAAAATTAAAGCTAAAAGTGTCGGCTGTCGCGTCGTTAAGTGCACCGCCTTGACTATCATCAGCAAAGCCTGTAAGGGGTTCTCCTAATGCACCGCCAATTTGTCCGGCGATCGCCTGGAGATTGGAGCGATTATACAAAAATCTGAGGTTAAGATTATCTGTGGGAGAATAGGTCAATTCTGTGGTGAAGGTGTTTGTCCCGCCGAATAAGCCTTCATTAGGGTTGGAAGCGGTGTTAAATAAAGTATCAGGCAGAAATTCGCTATTTTCTCCTAAATAGCCTACCCGAAAGCTGAGGATCTCGCTAGGATTCCAGATTAACACAACTCCCGAGCCGCGATCGACGGTATTTAACAATGTACTACCGCTAGAATTGAAACTACTTGCACCAGTGAAGATAGATGTAAAGTTGTTCTCATCAAAGTAACGATACCAATTAATTCTTGGTCCGACAACTGCTTGTAAATTTTTGCTAACGGGAAAACTATAAAACAATTCCCGAATAATTATATCGTTAGTTTCAACGCCCGCCGTTTGGTCAGTATAAGGAGTACCAAAAGTATAAAATAAGCCTGCGGAAACAAATTCATTAACGGGCGAAAAACCATTCCCTGCTGCTAGCTGTGTTACTAATAAATCTCTGCCAGTAAAGGAAGTGTTTAAGTTTAACCAAGTTAGATAACTAAAAGTAACTTCTGCATCTTCAACTTCCCGCACAAATGGTCTTCTGGCACTACGTTGCGCCCGAAAAGCATCTAATCCTTCGGCTTTGATTTTATCGTCGGTAAAGGCTCCCGTAAAATTGAAAAAGACATTTGCTGTGAGTTTAGTTGTGGGAGAAAAATGAGTTAATTCTAATTCTCTCGTTCGGGCTTGGATTCCGTCAACTTCCCCGCGTAAAATTGCTAGTTCATTAGCAAATTCTTGACGCAGTCGTTGCAAGGTGGCAATGATTTCGCGGTCGATTTCTCCAGTATGATTATTAGTTTCGCTACGCAAAAGTATTTCAATTTCTTGCAAACAAGCATTCAAACCTGCGGCAAATTCATAGCGACTAATTGCCCGATTGCCGCGATAAGTTCCGTCAGGATATCCTTGAATACAACCGTAATTCTCGATTAAATTACGCAAGGCTTCAAAAGCCCAATCTCCGGGAGAAATATCTCGCAATTGATTAACATTCGTAATTTGTTCGAGTGGATCGGTATTTTCTGGTTCTGATAAACTGGGGAAAAGTTCTGAGGCTGGAGTTATTAATTCTAGTTCGGGGCTGGGAGTTTCTAGATTTTCTTCATAATTTATTTCTAAAGGTGGTGTAGTATTTACTCCTGTTTGGGCTTGTGCTATCGGGAAAGGAAGTAAGCTAGCAGTTAATAAAGTTAAGCAGAATTTGAGCGGCAGATTTTTTGTTGCCGCAGGAAATTTAATCATCTTGCCTCACACTAAATCGAGACAAATTTAGTTTATATTAAACGATAAGCAATGAACAAGAAACAATGTAGAAGTTATGAGTCGTTTACCTAAGTATCGCCCGAAAAAATTGTCTCTGGGTCCTTTGGAAACGGAAATTTTAGAGATTGTTTGGCAACTGGGTTGCGTGACTGTCAAAGATGTTCATGAAGTTTTGCTTGCCGATCCCGATCGCGAGTTAGCTTATGCTTCTGTTACTACTGTGTTACGTCGCTTGACGAAAAAAGGCTGGCTGAGTTGCGATAAGCGAGAACGTGCTTTTTGCTGGCAGGCGTTGATTTCTTGCGAAGAAGCGCGGGTTATCAAGGCTTACGAACAATTGCAGAGTTTTTTGGCAGTAAGTAATCCAGATGTGGTTGCTAGTTTTGCCGATAGTCTCGATGCTGCTAGTTTAGAGCAAATTGACGCGATCGCCAAACGTCTCGATACTGTCCGCCGTCAGCGAGAGGAGGAGAAGGAATAATGCACTTGGTAATTATGTTGATAACCACCGCGATCGCTTGCTGTCTAAGATTATTTTGGCATCAATCTGGGGACAGTTGGACCACGCGCTGGCAGCGATCGCTCTTTTTCTTCCTTTTACCACCTCTGCTGTTGCTAATGACTGCGGCGGCGGTATTATTTATGGGTCCGGAAGGAAAAATGCTGGGATTACACGCGAGTTGGGTTTCTTATCTCGTGGCGATCGCTTTTCTGGCTTGGGCTGTTTTCTGCTTAATAAAACGCCTATACCAAATGTGGCATTCTTGTCAAGGACTTCGCTCTTATTCCCAATTAGAAGTAGCTGGCAAAATTGCCCACATTTTAGACACCAATTTTCCTTATAGCGCTCAAATTGGCTTTTGGCATTCTGATTTAGTAGTTAGTAAAGGATTATTACAAACTCTTGACAAAGCGCATTTACAAGCAGTTTTGGCACACGAACAAGCACACGATTATTATCGCGATACTTTCTGGTTTTTCTGGTTAGGTTGGTTGCGATTTTGCACCAGTTGGTTGCCGAATACTGAAGCCTTGTGGCAAGAATTATTATTACTACGAGAAATGCGCGCAGATCGTCAAGCAGCCGAACGAGTAGATCCGCTTTTGTTAGCAGAATCATTGTTAGAAGTAGCCAAGGCGCCATTACAATTTAGCGACAGTTTTTCCGTTGCTTTTAGTTGCGCTACCCCACCAAATCGTTTAGCAGAAAGAATCGATGCTTTACTCACTAATTCTGAATCTCCCTCGTCAGCAAATTTTTGGAGTTGGAGTTGGATGTTATTCGCTTTAATTCCTTTGTTTACTGTGCCATTCCATCAGTAATTGCTAGGAAATAAATAACCTTTATAAGGGCAATAGTAACGAGCGAAAAAATGAATTGTTTTGTCTCTGCAAATAAGATTTAATTCTTACCTCACCCCTAACACCCCTTTCCCTAACCAAGGAAGGGGGTGTTAGGTTAGACGCTCGTGAAACAACCTTGTCCTTAAAAAAGGGGAAATTTTCACAAACAGTATCAATTACTGCAACTGACAAAGTAACAAAGCAAACCAATCATTTTTGTCAGTCCAAGTATGTAGAGGTTGTAAACCTTGTTTTGCTAAATATTGGCGCATTTTTTCGAGATTGAACTTCCGAGAAATTTCTGTATGGATAGTTTCACCCTCACTAAAGTTAACAGTTAAATCGAGAGCTTTTAAACTTACAGTACAATCTTGCTGACACTGTAAGTGCATTTCAATTTGTGAATTTTCCTGATTGAAAAAAGCCCAATGTTTAAACAAGTTTGGCTCAAAATTACCCTGAAAACGCCAATTAAGGTGATTGAGCATATTCAAATTAAAAGCTGCTGTAATACCCTGAGAATCATTGTAAGCAGCTTCAAGTATTTCAAGCGGTTTTTGTAAGTCAATTCCGAGTAAAAAATAATCACCGGGTTCGAGGGCTGTGGTAATTTGGGTAAGAAAGCGATCGCACTCTTGTGGGTTAAGATTACCAATCGTACTTCCAAGAAAGAAAATCATTCTTGCTGGTAAAGTAGTTGGTTGCAATTGCGCTAATGCTTGTTCGTAGGTACTGACTAAACCGCGCACCTGTAAAGAAGGATAATCCTCTAATAATTTCTCTGCACTTTCCTGCAAAATTCCCGCGCTGACATCAATGGGAACATAGCGTAAAGAATAACCCAAATCTTGATAAGCATCCAGCAATAAACGAGTTTTGCGCGAACTCCCGCTACCCAATTCAACTAATTCACAAGCGCCAGTCATTCGCGCTACTTCTGAGGCATACTGTTCTAAAATAGCTGCTTCTGTGCGCGTGGGGTAATATTCTGGTAAATCGCAAATTTGCTCGAATAATTGCGAACCTCGGTCGTCATAAAAATAACGCGGAGGTAAAGTTTTCGGTGTTTGAGTTAGTCCCCTAACCACATCATCACCATCATCTGTTCTCGCAGACTGAGGGCTGAGTAAATGTTCGATTTGCAAACGTCGTTTTGTTGGTGCTTGAGAAAAAGTTGACATGAAACCCTTTTTGTGTATTGGTTGAACAATGGCGAGAAAGTGCCAATAGCGATCGAAACACATTGACATAAAACTTTACAATACACCCAAGAGGTATATTTCGCTACCAAATTTTGAAAAGTTGAGAAGATTATCGAGAAATTCGTGAATCTCAGGAAAATCAGATTGGAGGGAGGAAAGAGAGCGAGCGCTTATTTTAAGATTAGGTAAACTCGAATGAAGTTAGGAGATATTGTTAAATATGTTGCTGTCGATCCTCGCAAACTAACCGAATACGCTCTTAATCCAGATCATCCTCAAGGTGCAAATAAAGCATTAATGTTTCAGCGTAACTTGGGTTTTACTAAAGATGTTAATAACTTTATATATTAAGAAGTAAAAATGAATGAACCAGAATTGCTTGATGTAGTCGAATTATTAATAAACTTACCAAAAAACCAACTTACATCGGGTCAACAAGGAACGATTGTAGTGTGTTATGACGATTGCAAATATGACGTAGAATTTGCTAATACAGATGATAACAGTCCAACAATTTGTACGCTATCATCTGAACAGTTTATCGTAGTCTGGAAAGCAAAGACTAAAACTTGGTTATCATTACCAGAACAAGTAGCAGGTTTGGTTTCTAATTTATCTGAGGAAAAAAAGCGGGAAGTTTTAGATTTTGCTCGTTTTTTGCTTCAGAGGTAGAGTTAAAAAACTATCTCACTCCTTAGTTATTATTAATTAAAATATTTTCCTTAACCCAATTTTTAAACTCTCGAACGGCTTGACTACTTCCAATATCTTGACTTTCTGAAACATATTTATTCACCAAATCAATTATTGGTAGATTGGGAAAATTCGGACTAAAATTAGACTTAATGTATGTACCTCTTTCTAGAAGATTAATTTCCAATCCTTGTCGATTATATCGCCACAATTCCGGAACTCCTAAGATTTGATAATTACTAAACTGGGTGCGAGATGTCAAATCAATTTCTATCACTAAATCTGGAGGTGGAACGCTAGTCATATCTAGTCTATTTTTGCCAATTACCGCCGCTTGATTTTGAATATAAAAACAAGCATCTGGTTCAACGGCTTGCTTCATAAATGGTTTTTTGAAAGTAGTTGAACCTAGAGATTCGTAATTGATTTCTTGGTAATTCAGCAAAATTTTAACCAAGTCGCTAATAATTTCCTTAGCTTTTTCATGTTCGGGTAAAGGAACCATAATTTCCAACAATCCGTTACTATAGGAAACTCGATGCGATCGCCGTTCTCCTAATTCTGCTAAAATACTTTCAAATTGTTGCCAGTTAATATCTTCAAGCAGCAATTGCTGACCAGGTTTAAGCTTTAATTGTCTTAATTCTAATAGCATAATTATGGTTTTTTCAACATTAATTTACTCTAAAAAATATGGCTAATTTATACTTATTTTATCAGCAGATATCGCCTATTTTTGTTTGATAATTACCAAAGTAAGATCGTCAAAAACTTTCTGGGAACCAATATGTTGCCGAACATCTTTAACAACTTTTTGGCGAATTTCTTCTGGAGGAAGTTGGCGATTTTCTCTCACTAATTCACACAATCTTGCTAATCCGTAATGCACCCCTTCAGTATTTTCTGCTTCAGTAATTCCATCAGTATAAAGGACAACTACATCACCCGAATGCAAACTAATTTTTTTTTCGGCGACAAAATCAGCAATATTCTCATCCAAACCTAAAGGAAATCCCAAATCGATTGTATCAATTTCCTCTAAACTACCATCAGTGCGGACAATAATTATCTCTTCATGTTGACCGCTCAAACTGAGGGTACCATTGCTATAATCTAATAAAGCCAAAGTCATATTTTTTTCTGAATTCATGCGCTCGATATTGTGAAAAAGGGTGCGATTAAGAATGTCTAAAAATTGCACTGGATCGGTTTGTTTGCTTTCATGTAAAGTCCTAATTGCCGTTTGTGCCATAATCATTAGCACGCCACTTTCTAAACCATGTCCTGTTACATCACCAATGCTAATTTTGATCCCGCTATCGTTAGGTAATACGTCATAGTAATCGCCTCCTACTTCATCGGCAGGTTCCATATATCCGGCAATTTCTAATCCTTCAATTATCTCTAATTCTGCTGGTTTAGGTAACACCATTTGTTGCAGTTGCTTGGCAATATCTAACTCAGCATTCAAACGCAAATTTTCTGCTTGTAATTTTTGGTTAAGGGCGATAATTTCTTGATTAGCTTGAGCAAGTTGGGAGGTACGTTGTTTGACTTTTTCTTCTAAGGTTAGGGCATATTCTTTGAGATTATCCCACATAATGTAGCCGATACTGGCAATAGCTGACCCTGTAAGTGCCAAAAGTGGTGTTACGGTAGGTATCCACCAACCGACTTGAAAAGCTAAATAAGCGGTAATTACAATTGCTCCAGCGCCCAAAAAAATTGCTACTATTGCCCAATGATGGCGCAAAGAAATTGAACCTAAACTAGCGCTATATCCAGACCAAAATAAGATCCACAGCCACCCCCAAGGTCGCTCCCAACCTTGGATAATCAAGCGAGATTCTAAAGCTGCACTTAAAATTTGGCTGGCTATATTTCCATGAATAACTACTCCTGGAGTTAGTTCAATTCTCCCAGATTTTTCGCTACTATATGGTGTGGAGAAAAAGTCGTTGAGGCTGGGTGCAATTGCACCAATTAAGACTAGGCGATCGCGGAAAAAATCTTCGGGGATGCGATTTTCTAAGACGTCGGTTAAGGAAATAGTCAAAAACTTATCTAAATCTCCCCGATAATTTAAGAGAATTTGGTATCCTCCTGTCTCGGATTTGAAGTAATTTCCCTGCATTCCAGTTAAAGGATTAAATACTGCCTTACCTAAGCGATAAATTTTTTTCTTTTCGTCGATAACTTCTAACTCAATCCCTTCTTTTTGCAAATAAATTAAAGCCAGTTTAGTTCCTAATCCTTCGCGAAATTCGCCCTGATTGTTACCTAAAACAATTAAACTGCGGCGGAGCTTACCGTCAGCGTCTAAAATTAAATCTGCTGCCGCTACTTGCCCTAATTCCTTTAAAATTGGCGGTGGTGGAACTGGCACTCCAGCGACTTTTTCAATCCCGATTAAATTAGGTGTAGATTGAAATAGTTCGACTAATTCTTGATGTCCTGGTTCGACAGGCAAATCCCGATAAAGATCGATCCCGATCGCGGTTGGTTCTTGAGTTTGAATGTTGCGAATTAATTGAGCCATTTGCCGATCGCTCATGGGCCACTGGGCGAGATGCTGAATATCTTCTTCGCTAACTGTCACGATCGCAATCCGCTCTTCGACAGATTCTTCGGGACGCATGAGCATTAAGCGATCGTACATTTTCCACTCAAGTAAGCGAAAAACACCTGCTAGATTTCCCGCGATCGCTAATCCGGCTACACTTGGAGCAATAATTATTATGCTTAGTTGTCGTCCAAGTTGCTGTTTCAGCTTCTTCCACATTTTTTTGAGCAAAATTTTGACGAATTTTTTCCTTGCGAGCATCTTGCTCGCTTAATTTTCCCTGGTAAATTGCTTTTTTACCACTGTTCGCCCAAAGGTTGAGTAGATATTTCCTCTAAACCTACTTGTTGTAACAAATCTCGCCACTCACTCGCGAATAGTGAGTTTTCTGGCTGGGCTTTTTGTGCCGCAGCTAAGACGGCGAGGGTATCGTACCAAATCCCTAACTCAGCATAGGATGTAGCTTTTTCGAGGGGATTTGCCGAGGAATTTGCCAAATTTGTCGGTACTTCTACTCGTTCGATCCAACCACTAACGCCATAGTTACTCGGTTGAATTGTTTCTCCGGGTTGAATTGGGGCAAAAAACCAAGCGTAGTTTTTGCCAATTTCTAATTCTGGTGCGTCTTCGGGTAAAGTTACGCTGACAATTCCACCTTCACCAGAAACCTTGATGATGGTTTGATAGTGATGATTTCGGCGTTCGTCTTGAAGGCTAAAAAATATTTCTCTTGAAGTTGTTGGTGGTAGGTAAACAAAAAATGTGGGACGAGCAGCGATCGTTTGTCCGTAATTCGTACTTGGTAACAAAGCAGTTAAGGCGGGTAATCTTTCATTCCGAGTAGCGCCTCCTGCGTTGGTTTGGGGGGCGCTTTCCCCTGGAGGTGCAAAAATAATTTCGCCACGAGTACCGCCTCCCGTGCTAGTTCCTGGAGCGTTTTCTCCTGGAGGTGCAAAGGTTACCTGACCGCGAGTACCGCCTCCTGTACTGGTAGCTGGGGCGCTTTCTCCGGGCGCTGTAAATTTCACTTGAGCGCGAGTACCACCGCCAATGCTGGTAGCTGGGGCGCTTTCTGCTGGGGGCTGAAATTGCAAAGCGATCGCCAAATTATTGTCTGAGCTTTCATTTGCTGTTATTTTGGGACTTGCTTGTCCTGATTGGGAGAAGCTAGCGGCTATAACTAAAATTCCACTCATAGTTCTCACAGAAAGGCTTTGTCGTAGAAATGATTTCGATCTAAACATACATTTAATACTCCTTATCCTGCGATGATTAATCATACTTACAACCAATTGCCAATTAAAACAAAAGCTGCCCAAAAATAAGGATGATCGTAGACAGGATTTTTTAACAGTGCTAGTTGGGCTTGACGAAGGGCTTCAGCTTTGGTTATCGATTGATTTTGCTGTGTTAGCTGCTGATAAAATTCGCTCATGAGTACGGCTGTGGATTCGTCGTTAACAGACCAGAGACTTGCTAAGGTACTGTAAGCACCCGATCGCAATGCTAATCCTGCTAATCCTAGTGTGGCACGGCGATCGCCGGATGCAGTTTCACAAGCGCTTAAAACTAATAATTCTATAGGTTTGAGAATCCCGACTCTTCTTTTTTCAAATAAGACATCGAGTTCGGTGACGTTTAAACGACTGTCCCAAGTTAGCAAAAAGGTTTCTTCTGGGTTAGAACTAAATTGACCGTGGGTGGCTAGGTGAACGATGGGAAAAGAGCGATCGCTAATTAATTTTTGAAATTGGGCAACGGTAAACTCTCGATCTAAGAGTACCTTAGTTTCGATTTCTCGAGCAATTTGTTTGATTTCTGTTTCGACTGCGGGTAAGGGGGAAAAGCCTTGACGGGCTTGGGTTAAGCCGACGGTTAAGGCGTTTAGTTGTTGTTTTTCTAAGGCTTGGGGAAATAGTTGTAATCCGGAACTTAAGGCGATACTATATTTCTCGATGATATACTGCTGACCGTCATAAAGTGCTGCTATTGGTAAGTTACGCAAGGAATCGTCGAGGACGAAAACTAAAGTTTCGATGCGATCGCGATTTAAATCAATTTCTGCTGGTTTAATCAGCCAATCGTAAATTTCCTCGAAAAGACTTAATCTTGCTTGACTCGAATAACCTAGGTAAAGAGAAGAGTAGGCTTTTTGCAAAGTTGCTTCTACTTCTGTGGCTGGTAATGGAGTTGCATAGTGGCGTAAAGCGCGATCGGGTAACGAAAGAATTACTTCCAGGCGCGATGGTAAAATAATTGGATAAATTACGGCTGCTTCGGTGTCGATTTCATCTATTTGTACTGGCTTCACATCTAAACAAGCGTCGCGGAAAAAGTTGTCTAATTCAACGATCTGTAAGGCTTCGATAACTTCTCTTGCTTGTTTAAGATCGGCTTGACTAGCATCAGGTTGCAATAACAAACTAACAAATTCTCGATAAATTGGTTCGACGCTGCTGGTAAAGTTAAATTGGATCTCGCTCTCGATCGCTACGAGATCGCTGCGTAAGGATTGCAGATTTTGGTAAGCTTCTCGATAAGCGGATTTGGCAGCTTCGATGTTTCCTTGCTGGTTGAGAATTCTACCTAACTCAGCCGCAGCACGAGCAACTAAATCGGCAGCATTGAGTTGTTGAGCAATTTGTAACGCTTGCTGGCTAAGTGTTTGGGCTGATGCTCGCTGTTGGTTTTCGCTATAGAGTTTGCTAAGTTGATAGAGACTGTAGGCTTCGGCACGGCGATCGCCAATTTCTCTGGCTTGTTGCACCCCAGTTGCTAAAATTAAAGCTATTGTTTGCCGATTTTTTTGCTTAGTTTGTTTGGCTATTTCTCTCGCACTTGCTGCTAAATTTATTCTCGCATAAATTGAAGCGCGACTGGGGGCAAGTTCTGAGATTTTTAACTCTATTTCGGCAATTAACTTTTCTGCTTGCTCCCATTCTTTATTTTGAACTAATAAACTAATTAAATTTAGTTCTACTTGCACTTCAGTAAGCTCGTTTGCTGCTAATTTAGCAGCTTCTTGATAATAGTTTGCGGCTACTTCATATTGTTCTAAATCTCTGGCAATATTGCCAATACTCATTAAGGTAGCACTGGTATCAGCATTAGCCGCAAATTTCTGGCTAATTGCCCAACTTTGTTCTAAGATTTCTTTCGATTTTAATAAGTCACCGCTCGTTTGTAAAGCTATCCCTAAACTTTGTAATCCTTGAGCTTTCAACAGCGAATCTGGTTGTGCTTGTAGTTGAATAACTAACTTTTCTAATAACGATCTTGCCCGTCGATATTGTCCCAAAGCTTTTAAAGCTTGTGCTTGATTAATTTGACTGCCTAATTTACCTGTTTCATTACCAGCGCGACTGTAAGCAGTTTCGGCTTGCTGCCAAGTTGCTAACGCAGCTTGGGTTTGTCCTTTAGCTAATTCTAAGCTACCTTTGGCATTCAAAGCTTGAGCAAAAATTGCTATTTTTCTCTCATCATTTCTCCCTTGATTTTCTAATAACTTCAAACTGGTTTCAATCGCTTTTTCAGCTTCTTGCCATTGTCCCAATTCTTGATAAGCTAAACTGAGATAATTAAGGGCTTGTGCTTGGTTAAAAATCTCTCCTTGTTGCCGATAAATTGCTTCTACTTGTTGCCAAAAATTTATCGCTTGGGAAAACTGTCCGCTTTGGTAAGATTGTTTTCCCGCTTGTAAAAGTTGGGCTGGTGCAGATTCTGGTTGGACGAATTGCGCGATTGTTGCGGTAGGCTGAAACGCGATCGCACGAACAGTTGTTACTAAAAGTAAACTAATAGCAAACCAACAACAAAAAACTAGTAAACTTTTGCTTTTTCCTCCTAGGAGGTTCATAACTCACCCAACCATAGTAATAGTTTCATTGGTTCCAGTAAATCACCTTGACAATTACCAGTTTTTCTGGTATTAATCAGAACTAATCTGGCTACATTCTCGAGATGGAATCAACCTAGATTCGCCATCATTTGGAAGTGCTGCTACTAACTCAATTTGTCCCTCTTGATTCACAATCCAACCTGTGGCTTGAACAATTTGCCGAACTTGTTTTTCTGATTCGACTTGTTCGAGTGAGACAGAAATATTTCTCCGAGAATTTGTGCTTGCAACTGACCAATCTTGTAAATCCAGCCAGATAGTTTGACCTCTAATTGTTGCGCTAGGGTCTTCAGGTAAACCACCGCGTCCAGTTATAGTAAAAGAATTACCGCTTGCGGCAGCACAACCAACAATAATGCGATCGCTTTTATCGCTTACTTCTTCTGGTAATTCTACCAATGCCGAAGTTGTATCTGCTTCTGGGGTACTAATTTCCACCATTCCCGCAATTCCTGTTTCAGAACTAGCATTAATTTCGCTGAGTGAGTTATTCAAATTTCCTTCACTCAAACCTAAACCAAAAATGCCTTGACTGGTAATATTAATATTGCCACCACTTCCAGCAAACGCATTAGCCACAATATCGCTATTTTCGTTCGGTAAAGCGACGATAAAGTTAGCATTAATATTCACATTACCACCGTCACCAAATCCGGTTCCACTACCTGCTTCTGCGGAAATGACGCTATTATTTCTTAGTTGCAGCAAATCTCGCACTTCCAAATTCAGGTTTCCTCCTCCTCCAGAAATTGTCGAAGCAGTAATCCCACCTTGACTGTCGAGAAACAACGAATTTACTTGTAGGGAAAGATTTCCCGCATCCCCAGTTCCGTCATTCTTAACAGTAACTAAAGCTTGGTCGCGAACGTGCAACACGGGAGTATTAATCGTCACATTTCCAGGACTACCAGAGGGAACCGGAGGAAGTCCGAAAAATACTTGCAAAACTGGATCGGGTGTATTAGCTGCCGAACCAATTTGAGAAGGAGTAGTTACTTCAGGCGATCGCACCGTACCGCTAATTTCAATTGATTCAGAAGCATTAACAGTGACATTTCCCGCGTTACCAGAGGCGATCGTATTTGCATCGACTCTACCGCCATCTCTTAACACTAATTTAGCTGTATTCACCGCGATCTCGCCTGCATTACCAGCATTAAATGCTGAAGCCGACAACAAACTACCCGAAAAACTAGGACTAAAGCCAATTAATTCTACGCTTTCACTAGCATTGATAATGACATCACCACCTGGTCCAGTTCCCAAAGCTGTAGACGATATTTGTCCTCCATCAAGAACTCTCAACCGTGGCGTCAAGACGTTAATATCCCCAGCCATTCCCGAACTTCCTAGGGAGCCAGTAATAATATTACTAATAAACGGTTGATTGTTGCGATCGAGAGAAAATCCTTCAATCAGCACCGATTCTGAGATATTTACTTCAACATTGCCACTGCTTCCGGAACTAAAAGTGCGTGTTCCTGCTTGTCCTCCAGCTTGAAAAATTAAATTACGGGCGGAAACTTGCCAACCTCCTGAATCGGCAGCAGTGACAGTTTCATTAACTAAACTACTTGGTGGAGTACCATCGGGATCGAGTCCTACAGCGATTAAAGATTCGGAAAGATTAACGCTGATATTGCCAGCTTTTTGACTACCTTGGTTTTGAATCAAAACTATCGAACCATCGTAGAGTTCAAAATTGCGCCCCCAAATCGCGATCGCACCTCCGGGAATTCCACTTGCGTCTGCGGCTGATTGAGAGAAAAATTTGATGTCGCGAAAGTTGGCTATTTGTTCATAGTTTAATACCCAACCTTGGTTTGTAGGTTCGAGTCTGACGTTTCCTTCGGCTACTGCACCTAACTCAATTCTGCCTGCTTCGGCGGTTAAGACTCCCCCAGTGACAGTGACGTTTCCCCCGACTAAAGCGAGGGTATTTCCTGACGGAACTTGTAAACCCCGGACGTTTCCTCTATTGTGTGGCAATAATTGAGGTTGATTGATATCATGTCCGGAACCGTTCACCTGAATCGCACCGGGATTTCTGCCATATTGTAAGCCTAGGGGAACGCTGATGGTTAATAAAGGTGAATTTTGGGGATTTTTGGCACTATAGAAACTACCGTCCGCAAACTCGATGCGATCGGCGGTACTGGCAATAAATGAGCCACCCAAATCGAGTTTGGCATTAGCACCGAAGATAATTCCGCTAGGGTTAATCAGAAATAAATCTGCGCTACCGTTAGCACGAATTAAGCCGTCGATGTTGCTAATTTTTCCTCCGGTGACGCGGGTAACGATCTGATTAATGTTTTGAGCATTATTGAAAAATGCCGTATTGTTGAGGAGAACCGAAAATTCTTGAAAACTGTGGAATAAGTTATTTCCGGCAGTTGTTCCCCCATCAATTTTCCAAGTGTTACCATCTTGGTTTACTAAAGAGTCATTCGGCAAGGTATCATCGGGAACAATTTGGGCGACAACAGGAGTAGAAAATGCTCCTAAGCCGATCGCTAACAAAGCATTCGTTAACCACCATTGCCATAAACAAGAAATCTGGCGGTCGAGCATGGATCTCGCTACCCGAAGAACAATTGTAAAAACTACTCGAGCAGTTAGCATTTTACCACGAGCGGCTGGGAAAAAATCGGTCTTACTAGTCCAGGTAGAAAAATCTTAAAACTTAGTTAAAAAGCCTAATTTTTAGGTAGTAAGAGCGGTAAATTAAATTGTCTCAAAATCTTCGGTATTTCTGAGAAAAATTTGCGGAGGGAGAGGGAAATGAGACAATTAGGAGAACAGGAATTAGAAGATCTTTTAAATGGGGCTGCATTTCTTGCTAGTGGCGGTGGCGGTTCGCGGCAGATGGGGGAAGAAATCCTTCAGGCAATTCTAGCAAAATCAGAGACAGTCACGCTGTTAGATTTTCAAGAAGTAGAGCAACCTCAATGGGGAGTAGTTCCTTTTGCTGCGGGTGCGCCCAGTGATGTACACCCTCAACAAGCACGCAGTTTTTTAAGTCTACATTTTTCTTTGAGCCATTTCAGCCGTGAAAAGCCAGAAACTGGGCGAAATTATACTCTCTCAGATTTGCTCGCAGCAGCGATCGCGCCTGTGGAACTTGTGGAAGAAATTATCGGAGAAAATTTTTCTTTTGTTCTCCCGATCGAAATTGGTACTGCTAATACTTTTTTAGCCATGTTTATTGCGGTGAGTCAAAATATCGCGATCGTTAATGGTGATGGGGCTGGCAGATCCGTACCTTCGCTGGAGATGTTAACTTACTCTCACAGCGATCTTCCTGTTTATCCTGGAGCAATGGCTTCGATTCCTTCGCCGTTTGACTCCAATAACCAAACTAAGCTAGCAATCTATCCTAACCAAATATCCACAAGCAACGATTTGATGATTCAAACAATGCAAACTGAGGAATTTGGTAATGCGGGGGTGATGGCAAGTTATGTTATGACTGGCGAGACGTTACAAAATCTATGTCCGATCGTTCCCAATACCATCAGTCTAGCATTAGAAATTGGTTCAGTTTTGCGTCAAGCCACAGAGCAAGGGAAAAACCCCATTACGGCTTTGTTAGGATATTTTGACGAGAATCCTGCTTTACCAAATGCTTTTCTTTTGGGTGAAGGTGAAATTGTTGACATTAAGAAGGAAAATGTTGGTCGTTTAGATAAACTAGAAGTTATCGTCGCAACTGACAAAGGAGAAATTTGTATTTCTGGTTTCAACGAAAATTTGGTAGCCTACTGCAACAATTCCCACGAAGTACCTCTAGCGATCGGACCGGATTTAATTTGTTACTTGACTCCCGATGGCATAGCCTTAACTAATGAAGAATTAGAGAAGGGCATCTACCTAGGAATTATTGGCTTGCAAGCCCCAGAAGAATCTCAGCAACCTACTGTTATTCAGGGCTACCGAGAAGGAATTACTCAACTCGGATATGCGCCTTATATACCCATTCAATATTTACTAAATTCCTTCGATCCTTGGCGTTGCTGATTAATAAAATGACGCTATAAACTGTTTTAAATGTCGCTCTAACCAAATTTGTCAAAGCGATGGCTACGCCTTTGAGGACGCTGGCGCTACCGCGCCAATCGCCAAATTTTAGTCGGATTTTGCACAGCGAAATCCAGCTAAAATTTGGCGAACATGGGGATGATACCAATTCCGAAAACTATTGCGTAATCCCCAGCGACGCGTCGCCCAACTACCTCCTTTTAATACTCGATGTTCTCCGTCAAAATAAACTTGCGAATAACCTCGATAAGGATAACTTTGAAAACCTTGATATCCATTGAACCACGTCGCAGTCCATTCCCAAACATTGCCTAACAAATCGTAACAGCCTAAGCAACTTTTACCCGCAGGATACTTATTTACTGGCGTTGTTTGTCCCCTAAGATTATTGTGATTAGAAAACTTGGCTGTGGGTTCTTCCTTACCCCAAGGATAAGTAGATTTCTGCTTGGTTATCGGGTTCCAACTCGCAGCTTTTTCCCATTCCGCTTCCGTCGGAAGTCGCTTCCCGACAAAGTTTGCATAAGCTTCTGCTTCATACCAACTAACACCACAAACCGGATGAAGATCCCAAGTAGTTTCTTCAGCCCAATATAAAGGTTGAGCAACAGGATTTGCTTGTAGCCATTTCCAGCCTTTTTCTGACCAAAACTTAGCTTGTTGATAGCCACCAGCTTCAATAAATTGGCGATATTCTCCACAAGTAACAGGATAAGGATCAAGCCAATATTTGTCAAGAGCGACTAAATAGGCAGGACGTTCATTATCTTGAGCATCAATTGCCTCATTTCCCATCAGAAACTCTCCTGCGGGAATGGGGATCATTTCTTCATTAGAAATTGTTTCTTTTTTAGATTCAGGCTCAGTTGCAGGTGGCTTAGTAAAAGAAAAAATAGCTTGACTACCAGCTAAATTAAAACGATGAAGTTGCCAGACAAAACTAATAGTTTCACCATGCTGACATTCATGTTGAATCAACCAACGCCAAAAACGTTCTTGCTTGTCTAGAGGTGCAATTTCTAGATAGTTTAAGACCTGATTGCGGACAATTTCTAGGTAATCTTGGATCGATTCGAGACGGGGGAGATTTTGGCGATCGCGTTTTGGTAAACCATCAGCCGCAAACAATTTTTGGTATTCTGGAAATAAAGCCGGTTTACCAGCAAAACGCTCTAAAATCCAATAAGCTTCGGTAAAAGCAATATGACCTAAATGCCAGCCAATCGGACTAAAATCTGGATGTGCTTGCCGTGTAAATATTTGCTCGTCAAGATTATCAAATAATTCTAAAGTACGACTCCGACATTCCTGCAAAGCTTCGCGAATAGCTACTCTTTTAGAGTTGATTGATTGTAACTTCAAGGTCTTTTTCCACACTAATAATACTGCGTTCGGGAAAACTATTCCAGTTTCCGGCGAACAAAGGTTCTGAAGCAATAATTACCGCACCAGGATAGCTAGGGTCATCTCTCATCCAGTAGAGACTTGGCATCGGTAAAAAGTTAGCATAACGACTAGCAACTAATTTCTTACCATTGCTAATAATAATATTAGCAGCAAACTTAACTTTGGCTATCTTCGTCATTTCAGTAATTTTTATTATCGCTCGTGCCAAAGCATTTTCCAGAGTAATTTCTGGAAATTCTTGTAATTCATTCAGTACTAAGGCAAAAATATGTTCCGAATCAGTGTTACCTTTAATCCATTGATAGGTGTAGTCGTTAAGTAAACTTCTGATGGGTCTGTACAAGGTATAGCGAAAATTGTCAATATGACCATTGTGAATAAATAACAATCGATCAGCAAAATCTTGGTGTAAATTTTCGCTACTAAAAGGCTGGGAATTACTTAAATCTACTGCTAATCCTGGAGTAGCACTACGGACGTAGGCTAAATTACAATGTGAGTTCACATAGCGACTAAGATGAGGTAAATTAAGATCGCTCCAAATTGGTTGGGTACTTTTGTAAATATAGGGATTTGTTTCTTGTTCCAAATGATACCAACCAATACCAAAACCATCCGCATTGAGAATTGCCGATCGCATTTCGCGGGGTTGATAACTTTGTACGATTAAGGAGTGTTCTGGTTTAGACAGAATTTGTTCGAGTTGAATTGGCTTTCCAAGGTAGCCTAGTAAACGGCACATAATTTTTAGGGATTAGTGATTAGGGAATGGGAAATGGGGACTGGGGACACCGGAAGAGGGGGAAGAAGGAGTTATCAGTTATCAGTTATCAGTAGGGACTGAGGACTGGGAAATTGGGGAGAATTGGAAGATAAACTGCTAATTGATCGGTGTTCACTGGTAACTGGTAACTGGTAACTGGTAACTGGTAACTGCTAACTGGTAACTGCTAACTGCTAACTGGTAACTGCTAACTGGTAACTGCTAACTGGTAACTGGTAACTGGTAACTGGTAACTGGTAACTGCTAACTGGTAACTGCTAACTGCTAACTGGTAACTGGTAACTGCTAACTGGTAACTGGTAACTGGTAACTGCTAACTGCTAACTGGTAACTGGTAACTGGTAACTGGTAACTGGTAACTGGTAACTGGTAACTGGTAACTGCTAACTGGTAACTGGTAACTGCTAACTGGTAACTGTTCACTGATAACTGTTCACTGATAACTGGTAACTGATAACTGGTAACTGATAACTGGTAACTGTTCACTGTTCACTGATAACTGTTCACTAGATTAATTAATAATAATGAACCAAAGTAGAATCGAAGTTCACTTAGAACATTTGCAAAAGATACGCACTCACGCGGAAAGAACTTATCCAGAGGAGTGCTGTGGGTTGCTCATTGGTAAGATTAACAAAAATCACAAAATTTTGACCGAAGTGTGGGAAACTGAAAATAGCTGGAACGAAGAAGCGGCGGAGTTATTTGCGGAAGGTGAGGGTGTCGAAAAGCGAGACACAAGTAAACGTCACAATTTCAGTATCGCCCCAGAAGTAATGCTGCAAGCAGAGAAAACAGTGCGCGATCGCCAGCTTAACATTATCGGGATTTATCATTCCCATCCAGATTATCCCGCCGAACCTTCAGAATTCGATCGCGCGATCGCTTGGCAACAATACTCGTATATCATAGTTTCTGTCCCTCAAGGACGAGCAGCAACTTTACAAAGCTGGACGCTTGACGATCGCGATCGCTTTCAACTTGAAGAAATTGTTACAGTTAAATCTACTGCTAACCAAAATGAACCATAAAGGATTAGAATGTTTTTTCTGCCTACATTCAAATTAACCACAGATGGACGGACATGAGGTAAACAGGTACAAATAAACAAATTTTTTAGCTGTTTCCTCAGCTAATTTCCCTGATATCTAAGTTTTAGACTCGAATAGCCATGCTTAATCCTAATTTAGAAGAAATTCAACTAAATAAAGAAGAATACGAACGCTACTCTCGTCATATAATTTTGCCAGAGGTAGGACTAGAAGGACAAAAACGTCTCAAAGCTGCTAGCGTTCTTTGTATCGGTACTGGTGGACTCGGTTCGCCTTTACTTTTATATCTCGCGGCTGCTGGAATTGGACGTATTGGTATTGTTGACTTTGATATTGTCGATAGTTCTAACTTACAGCGTCAAATTATTCACGCTACCTCTTGGGTTGGTAAACCAAAAATTGAGTCCGCGAAACACAGCATTTTAGAAATTAATCCTTTCTGTCAGGTGGATTTGTATAATACCCGACTTTCTTCGGAAAATGCTCTGGAGATAATGAAACCTTACGATGTGGTAGTTGATGGAACCGATAATTTCCCCACTCGCTATCTCACCAATGATGCTTGTGTGATGCTGGGTAAACCGAATGTCTATGGTTCGATTTTCCGCTTTGAAGGACAAGCAACTGTTTTTAACTACGAAGATGGTCCTAACTACCGCGATTTATTCCCTGAACCCCCACCGCCGGGAATGGTTCCTTCTTGTGCTGAAGGTGGTGTTTTAGGGGTTCTCTGTGGGATTATTGGCTCAATTCAAGCTACGGAAACGATTAAAGTAATTTTGGGCGCAGGTGATACTCTCAGCGGTCGCTTGCTGTTGTACAATGCCTTAGATATGAAATTCCGCGAATTGAAGTTGCGACCGAACCCAGAACGCCCGGTTATCGAGAAATTAATTGATTACGAGCAATTCTGTGGTATTCCCCAAGCACGAGCAGAGGAGGCTAAACAGCGCATGGAAATGGCGGAAATAACGGTACAGGAGTTGAAGCAATTGCTAGATGGCAGTGCTAATGACTTTGTTTTGGTGGATGTGAGAAACCCGAATGAATACGAAATTGCCAAAATTCCGGGTGCTATTCTCGTACCTTTACCAGATATCGAGAATGGTGTTGGTATCGACAAAATTAAAGAAATTAGCAATGGTAAGCGTTTAGTTGCTCATTGTAAGATGGGCGGACGTTCGGCGAAAGCTCTCGGCATTCTCAAAGAATTTGGTATTCAGGGAACGAACGTTAAAGGTGGTATTCTCGCTTGGAGCCGAGAAGTTGACTCTAGCGTGCCAGAATATTAAACAATTCGAATTTCGTGGGAGTGGGGGTTTCTTTCAGTAACCAGTTGTCAGTTATCAGTAGAGAGTAGAGATTGGAAACAAGGAAGAGGGGGTTTTCACTGTTCACTGTTCACTGTTTCCAGTCCCCCAGTCCCCAATCCCCAGTAACCTATAATGCTGAGAAAATGGTCAAACAAATCAGGAGTACAATTCGTTTAGGAGCGATCGCGTCTCTACAAGTAGGTTTATTGGCAATGGCAATTCCTAGTAGTCCTACTTTAGCTACCGATTTTAATCAATTTAATGTCTGCGCTCGCGAATTGCGTAGCGTGGGAATTTCTCCAGAAGAATCGTCTGCGGCTTGTGCTGGCGCTCTCAAACCCAAGGATTTATCAATCTGCGTGCTGAGAATTTACGAGCGTACGCCAATCTTAGCGCGAGAGGCTCTCGATACTTGCTTCCGCGTCAGACAGCCTGTAGAATTGTCCTTCTGTGTGGCGGAAATCAGCCAAGAAACGAAAAATCCTAATAATAGTCAAGTTCTCGAAAATTGTCGTCTCAGCTTGATTCCTAAGCGTTTTTCTCAATGTGTTGTTGGTTTAACCAGAGAAATCGATCTTTCTCCAGCAGCAGCGATGGAAAATTGTATCGATGCGGAAGATTTCCCTCGCGAGTTGTTTCCTACCTTTGAATAATTTTTTCTGAGGTTAAAGCAGAAATTGTTCGCAACGCCTGAGATAATTTTTCGCTACGGTGTCGTTAGGGTTTACCTCCAGACAGTTGGCAAATTGCTGTCTGGCTTCCGCCAACTTTCCCTGAAAAAATAACCAAATAGCTTGTTCAAAAACGGTTTTGGTGATTAATTTACATTCTTTAACTGCGGGAGGATCGGCATCAAAAACTTCAAAAACGGCAACGGTTTTTGATTTACCTGAGACTTGGACGCGATCGACGAAGCGCAAATTATATTTTTCTGGTTTAGTTAAACTGGCAAAAGTGTGATGGGAAACTAATACGGATACGCCATATTCTTTGGTCAAATGTTCTAACCGAGAAGCCAAGTTAACTGCATCACCAATTACTGTACTATCGAGGCGAGATTCTCCTCCCACGGTACCTAACATTAGCAAACCCGTATTAATCCCAATTCCAATTTTGAGTGGTGGTCTTTCTGGGCGATCGCGAGTAGTATTATATTGAGCAAGTCTGTGCATCATCGTAATTGCTGCCTTGACAGCATCGTCTGCACTACCGTTAAATAAAGCCATTAAACCATCGCCGATATACTTATCAATAAACCCTCGATTTTCCATAATTGCAGGTTCCATCCGACTCAAATAAGCATTTATAAATTTAAAGTTATCTTCCGGTGTCATTCCTTCAGATAACCTGGTAAAGCCGCGAATGTCAGCGAAGAGAATTGACATTTTCTTTTCTACTTGATCGCCAACTTGAATATCAACAATACTTTGTTTATTTAATAATTGCAGAAATTGAGATGGAACAAAGCGTTCGTTGGCTTTATTAAGTTGCAGCAATTGTTCTGTAAACTCAATTCGTTCTACTTCTGCTTGTTTGCTGGCGGTAATATCGACAACAAAACCTTGATAATAAAGCAATTCGCTATGTTCGTTGTAAACAGAACGAGCATTTTCGCTAATCCAAATAATCGAACCATCTTGACGATAAACTTGTGATTCAAATCCGGATATTTCTCCCTGTTTTCTCATTATTTCGATAAACTGACTTCGGCGCTGGGAATCTACATAAACTTGTTGACTGATGTCGGTAATTGCTAACATTAAATCTTCTGGACTGTCGTAACCGTAAAGTTGAGCTAAAGCTGGATTAACATTCAGATAGCGACCTTCAGGTGTAGTTTGAAAGATACCTTCAAGGGCATTTTCAAAGATACTCCGATATTTATGTTCTGCTTGTTTGATTGCTTTTTCAGCTTGTTTGCGGGCGGTAATATCTTGAAAAACAGCGATCGCATAAATAATTTTACCCGATTCGTCATAAATCGGCGTTCCGCGCACTTCTAGGGGAATAATTCGCTCTTGGTGACGAATTTCTATATCGTCGAGGATCGCACTTTGTCCTTGTAAAGCTAAAATTAAGGCATCGCGATCGCGAGGATAAATTTCCTCACTACCCGCTAGATAAGCTTGGTAAACTTCTCTAAGTTCCTCAAGTTCTTTATCCCAGACGATATCTTTACCAAGAATTCGTTTCGCGGTACGATTAGCATAGTAAGGTTTACCACTACAATCGACTACAAACACCCCCACAGGAATTGCTTCGAGAAATTGAGCTAGGCGGATCTCACTTTGCTCGACTGTATCTTTTAACTTTTCCTCTAATAACTCAGTTAAAGCATCGTTGTGTTCGGCGATCGTTTCTAGCAAAATTTCTAAATCTGCCTTTTCCTGGCTCACCATTGCTAAGACTGACTCTAGTTTGGCTTCTGCTCGTCGCTTTTCTGCTACTTCTGCTTCTAGTTTTTCATTAGCTCGATATAATTCTGCTTGGACGTTATCAGCATGATTGTTAACAGTTTCCAGTAAAATTTCTAAATCTGCTTTATCCTGCTTTAATTTCTCTATTTCTCGGCGCTGATTTTCTATTTGAAATAATAACCATTCTGGGGATGTTTCCTTATTTGGTAACATGGGGTTTTTCTGGGCTTTCATATTGGTAAATATCTTCTCAGTTTTTACCTGAACTAATATTTTAACTCAGCTTTAATTCCAACCCAGGCATTAAACGTTGTAAGTTCTTTAGAGATTTGGCTTGCCAGGGAATAGTTTTTGAGCCTAAAACTACCATTTTGGTATTTTTCTTTTTGCGAATATTAATGACAAATTTGGACAACATACTAATACCAGAACTATTAAGAAATTCCAATTCTTCTAAATTCAAAGTAATGATGTTTGGTTCCATTTCCGCAACTTTTTCTAGTAAGGCAAAAATTGGTGCTGATTCTTCACTACCACTAAGACGAAGGGAACCTTGACACTTCACAGTAGTAGTATCTGAATCGTACCAAATGCGATAATTGTCTGTTTTAATCTCCATTCTTACCTCGATAATCATGTTGTCTAAAGTTAATGTTATCTTATACTGTTAGCTGCACCATTGTTGTCACAGTCGTAACTTCTGATTCTTGATGTACTGTCTCAAATTTCCAGCCTAGCTTGGCACCATAATCATTAATCATTGTCAGATAGCCTAACTTAGAACTACTGCACGCAACATCTTCTGCGTTTTCCTCCAACTGACGTATATATAACTCTTCTGGATCGCCAGTAACTAATTCTTTAATATACAAAATAAAACTTTCTACTTCTTCTTGGGCAATGCTATTGCGGGTTACAAAAATAATGGAATCGCTGTTCATATGCAGTTGAATGCTAATAGTATAAGAAGATTTTTCATCATTAAACTTCATAGCATTTTCTAGCAATTCGTTGGCAATATAGCCCACGGCACCTTTGATTTCTTCTTTTTTATTTATGGCAGCCGTTACTCGTTCATTTCCTGGAAAAAAAGTGGTCATATAATCTGCCATAAAATCGGCGGATAAACCATTATTTCGCCAGCGTTGTTTTAAGGGAACAGAACTTGGAGAAAATCTCATCACTAATGACTCGTCACTAACAGGGAGATTCTCAACAAAATTCCCAAAAACTTGTGTTTTCATTCTCTTCGTAAACTCCTTAATTTCAACTTTTCCGACATAGCGAGCGATCTTGATTTGGCTACATACTACAGTGATTTTGTCATTTACTCTGGGTTAGAGTAATCTATTCTCACCCCACTTCTACTTACTGACTAGCTTGATTTATCTTAACCTAACTCTGTAGTAACAGGTTGGTACGGCGATCGCTACTCGGAGCGAGTAAATTGTCCGCTCTAAGTAGAAATTAGTTGCTTTGATTTTGGTAAAAAAGATGACATAATGATTTTAAAGTTTATTCTCTTCTTTGTTTATTATCTCTCTCGGTTGTAGTAGTGGTAGTTAATCTTGATTAAAACTTGATGATGTAAAAGCAAGATGAAGAAATTGGTTTTAGTCGCTCATCGGGGTTTTTCCGCGATCGCTCCAGAAAATACTCTTGCTGCTTTGTCTGCGGCGATCGCTGCACCGACTCTCTGGTACCCTGGAGGGGTGGGTGCAGTGGAGTTCGATCTGCAATTGTCTGCTGATGGTATACCTGTAATTATTCACGATTCTACTCTCGATCGTACTACTAATGGTCGCGGTCTTGTTCGAGAAAAGTCCCTAGCACAATTGAAGCAATTGTCTGCTGGGAGTTGGTTTAGTAGTCAGTTTGCTGAAGAAAAAATTCCTACTTTTCAAGAAGCTCTCGATTTACTCAAACCTACTAATTTACAAGTTTATGCTGAAGTTAAACAAGGGGATCTCTGGAATACAACTAGTCTAGATAATTTTGTCGCTAAGATTTTGTCTCAAGGGTGGTATAAACGCTGTATTGTTACTTCTTTTAACGATAGTTTTCTCCAACAAGTTGCTATTCGTTCCCCAGATATTACTTTGGGTTTCTATCCTACTACACTGGATGATTATTCGCAAAAGTTACGCCAAGCTACTAGCAGAGGTAATGCTGTTTTGCTCTGTGAATATCATCTTTTACTCGCATATCCTATTTTGATTGAAACTACTTATCAAGAAGATGTCGATTTGGTTGCTTGGACTGTCGATAATCCCACCGATTTACACCAATTAGTTGCTCTGGGTGTGAATCAAATTGTTACTAATTCTTTACTCGATCGCCAGTTATTTTTTTAGTCAATTTTTTCTTGACTTTTTTTCGATTTCGGGATATTATTTTTATAATGGGAATATTGACTAAAAAGTTTTACTGTCAAGATTCCCATTATACTATAAATTAGTAATATCAGAAAAACAGCAAAAATGCAACCCAAAAGAATCTTGAGCCTGAAAGAATTTGTCTTAAAAAACGTTAACTTAAAAGAAGCCAACTATTTGACGAGATCCTACCTCATCTATACCAAAGATAACAAGTAATAGCGATAATAGCAACCGAGGATTATTTAATAGCAACCACAGCCAAATTCCAACACATTCGCTTCATCAAAGGTAACTTTTTCAAAAGGATATCTAACTGTTCTAAACGCTGATATTCCGGTTGCAAGCGTTCTTGTTCGAGAATAATTTTTTTCCAGTAGCGCTCTTGATTGGGGTCAACTCGTTCGAGAAAATAAAAGCGTAAAAAAATCCAGAGACTAGCCAGCCAAAAAGTATCCCAAATTGTTTGAGAAAATAAAGAATTAACGTAATTAACCAAATTAATATTTAGTGGTCGTTCATTTTCAGTACGCACCTCAGTAGCAATGCGTCGATAAACATTAATCGCCGGATTATGTTGTAAAGGGTCCCAAAAACAAACCTTTCCTCCCAATTTAACAACCCGGTGCATTTCTTGAAGCGCTATTTTAGGGTTGGGAAGATGATGTAATAAATTAGCAGCATAAACAATATCAAAAGTATTATCAGGAAAATCTAATTGCATCGCATTAGCAGTACAGCCAGTAATTTGTACCTGATTAGCTGCGGCTAATTGTAAAGCAACTGCGACCATTTTGGGAGAATAGTCAGCCGCAAGACAATTTGCACCTTTTTGAGCAAAGTAAACGCTATTTTCGCCAGCCCCACAACCAAGATCGAGGAGATATTTACCTCGAACATTTCCTAAATGTTGGAGAATAAAACGATTTTCCGGAGCAGTACAAGCTTCAAAATAATCTCGCACGCTCATACCATCAATATTAATAGTATTCGCCCAGCGATCGTGAAATTGACGTTCTTGAGCAAAAATTTCTTCAGACATAATTGAAGTCAATTGTAGTTGGGGTTAAGGAAATTAAAAATTTGCCAGAAAGACTAAATTTTTGACGACGAACCCAATTACGAAGATAACTATTTTTTGCCAAGTTGGGTAACTAGATGAGTGAGTTCGGGTAAGAGTAACTTTTCCAGAGCGAGTTTAACTGCATTTGAGGAACCTGGGAGGGAAAAAATTAATTTGCGACGATAAATACCAGCAGTAGCACGAGATGCGATCGCGCGCGAACCAATTTCCTGATAACTCAGCCAGCGAAAAATCTCACCAAACCCTGGTAAAGTCTTTTCTAATAAAGCTGATAGCGCATCATAAGTAGTATCTCTCGGAGCAATTCCCGTACCACCGCTAAAAATCAAAGCATCCAGATTTTCATTGTCACACAAGCGATTTAACTCAGCTTGGATTTGGGTAGGTTCATCCTTAACGATCGCATAACTTCCCACCTGATGACCTGCGGTAGATAATAACTGTTGAATTAAACGACCACTTTTGTCCGTTGCGGTAGTGCGCGTATCGCTAACAGTAATCACCGCACAGCAAACCGTAATTCCAGGTAAATCCGAGTGAGGAATTGACATTTTAACGCGAAAAATACGAATCAAACGGTCAAAAAGCCAAGTTTGTGAGCGAACCACCCACAAACTGACTTTCAAGCGATTAAGATTTAGTCAAACCCAAACCGTGTTCTTCAGCATAGCGGTTCATGAAGCGGATAAAGCGATTAAACTCATCTTCACTGTTCATGATCAAGATTGCTTCCACAGAGCGAGGTTGACCATTCACATACTTACCCTTGACCTCTCGCGTCATAATCTCACCTTCTTCATCAATGAGATACATTCCTGTAACATCACCAGAATTTTTACTAGTCAGGATTTTAGGGTTATCAAAGATAAAGGTAGCAGTACCACCACCACCGTTTTTAGAGCGAGTTACGCGCACGTCAGGAATAGATTCCTCAACTGTACCTCTAGAAAACTCAATTTGCGCCATAATCTTTAGTCCTTTATTTTCGGTAATTTGTTATCTTCCCATCATCTCACAGAAAAATTACCTATCTCAAGGGACGGAGTGTCAGAGGTGCGAGATCTGGCTCGATTTTGGTGGGGGTTGCGGTAGTGATGCTCTTCTCCGTGGGAGACGCGACGTGAAGAACGATGCTTCACTTGCGCTCTTTGCTTGGTCAATTTAGCATCACCAATCAGCGATCGCGATTACATTGGAAAATGTACCACTAATCGCATTTACCAGTTTTTGGTCAGCCGTCACAAACTGGCAATTTTGCCGTAAACTCAGAACCACGTAAAGAGAATCGTATACACTTCTTTCATGAGTAACAGCAAGCTGATAAGCATCATTGAGTAACGATGCTAAGGGAGTCACTGAGATATTTATTGAGCAAAATCCATCGAGAATTGCAACTGCATCTGTCTCTGATAACCCCTGAAATCTAGACAATTTCCAGACAATATTACCTACTTCTGCATAAATTAACTCTGGTGCAAGTAGTAAGAGGCTACCCGATTGATAAGCATTCAGAATTTTTTGTGCTTCGGATGAATAAGGTTGGGGAATAAACCACTTAATTGCAACGCTGCTATCAACTACAAGCTTATCCACTCTTACCTTGACCTATCTTCTTGTAACAACTCCACACAGTCAGGAAACTCTCCATAAGTTTCGAGTAATCTTGGTCTAAGTTGCTCAATTTTGCTAACCGCCGTTTGACGACTTTGATGCTCTTGTTCTAAAATTTTTTTTTCGTCAATTTCTAAAGATTGGAACATCTGCCTATACAATTCCAGGTGAGGATTATCTTTGCTAAACTTTGATTCAGCAATCTTATTTAGAATTGCATTAACCATTGCTGAAGCTGTATCGCAAGCCCACTTAGCTACATCCTCACTAGCTATTAATAAGGTTATTGATTCAACTGTTGTATCTTGACGCAGAATATTTTTGCTTGTTAGTCTTTTGATGAATTTTCTACCTAAGTAACTAAATGTCCCATCTTCTTCAATTTTCAAGCGATCGTGTGGCTTAAGATGTACTAGACAATCGCGTAATTTGAATAAATCCGCAAAATCTTGATACGGGTTTTTGCCCTTATCAAATTTATCATTTAAGGCTTTGCTAGCTAGCATGAATTTATCTTGCGTGTTTTTTTTACGATCTGCTGATTCTTCAATCGCGTCAATTAACTTATCAAGAAATTTATCTCCACCTCCCGAAGCTTTTTCGAGAATTGCGATCGCGGCAAACTCATTAATAAAAGCTTCAAGTGAAAGAGCCGAAAAGATAACGGAAATTGCTGCCTCATTCTGCCGATGAATTTTAGGTTTTTGTTTTGCCTGATAGTAAGCATCTTTAGCAAGATTGTAAAAATGGTATGAATCGATAATAATTCCTTGGTTTGGTTCCATAATTTTTTTCTAGTTATTACTTCATCTAAGTTCCAAGATACTTTTTCTTAATTATAAACTATTTCTTAGCTAAAGGATAAATCTAAGCAAAAAAGGTCTAACTTTCAGCTTCTCTTTCTAGTAGTAATGTTACTGGTCCGTCGTTCTCAATACTGACTTGCATCATTGCACCAAACTTACCAGTTTCGACTTTTAACCCACTAGCGCGTAACTTGCTCACGAAGCGATCGTAAAGCTTTTCGGCAATATTTGGTGGTGCGGAATTACTAAAAGAAGGACGACGACCTTTACGACAATCACCGTAGAGAGTAAACTGACTAATTACGAGTAATTCGCCGTTAATTTCTTGTACTGATTTATCCCATTTATCGCCATCTTCAGTAGCGGGAAAGAGACGTAAAGCTAAACATTTGCGAACCATCCAATCGAGTTCGGTGTCGGTATCGTTAGACGCGATCGCCACTAACAAATTCAATCCAGGTCCGATTTTCCCGATAATTTCTCCATCGACAGTCACTTGGGAAGATTTAACTCTTTGGATAACTAAGCGCATTATTAGATTTGAAGTTACAAATTTAGAGGAGTTTACTATTTCATCAATTTTAAGACTCAATCTTGTGCTGTCATCCTTCGCGAAGCGAAGGATGACAATTGATTTTACAGTCTGACAATGGATTTGAGAGAATTACAATTGATGTTAGCTGAATGACTGAAGATAACTCTAGGAAAGTATTTTAGGACGCACCGCAGTACGTCCTAAACTCAGAGGAAAACAAAGCAAAATAATTATTTCCCGAAACCCTTACCACGATTAGGGGTAGGGAGAGAGAAACAATTAGCAATTTGTTCGCGTAACTTAGCTTCGTCGAGATTTTGACCGATTAATACCAACTGATTTTTCTTTTCGCGTCCGTTCCACTCATCATCTTCGATGGTGAAACGTTTCCCACTGAGGTGAAAAATATGACGATTGGGACTTTCGTTAAACCAAAGAATACCTTTAGCGCGGAAAACGTTTACTGGTAGCTGGTTGTCGAGGAAATATTGGAATTTCCTAATCGACATTGGTTGATCGTTTTGGATAGAAATCGAGGTAAAGCCATCATTTTCTAAGTGGTGGGAGTGATGATGGTGGTCGTGGTCATGATGATGATGTTCGTGGTCATGATGTTCGTGTTCACAATCGTGGTCATGGTCATGATGATGATGTTCATGGTCATGATGTTCGTGAGTATCTTCCGACTCGAAATATTTATCCGACTCGAACAAACCGACGCTGAGAATTAAAGGTAAAGGAACTTTCGATTGACTGGTACGCATAATTCTCGCACCAGCTTTAATGTCGCGGATTCTGACTTCTAAAGCATCTACATCACCTTCGTCAACTAAATCTACTTTATTGAGCAGAATAATATCACCATAGGCAATTTGGCTATAAGCCGCTTCGCTGTTAAATAAATCGAGACTGAAATTCTCACAATCGACTACAGTAACAATCGAGTCGAGACGAGTCATGTCTCGCAGTTCGGTTCCTAAAAATGTGAGTGCGACTGGTAGGGGGTCAGCCAAACCGGTAGTTTCCACAACCAAGTAATCGATCTTTTCTTGTCGTTCGAGAACTTTGTAAACTGCTTTTACGAGGTCTTCGTTGATGGTGCAACAAATACAACCATTACTCAGTTCCACCATGTCGTCTTCAGTGGTGACAATCAGTTCATTGTCGATCCCGATTTCGCCAAACTCATTGACGAGAACGGCGGTTTTGACTCCTTGTTGGTTACTCAAGATATGGTTAAGGAGTGTAGTTTTGCCACTGCCGAGAAAACCAGTAATAATTGTCACTGGTAAGCCTTGTTTGGGAGCATCCATTGACTCAGTAGGAACAGATATATCTGCCGATCGCATAATTAGTTTCTAATCAACGTCAAAATAAAATGAAGACTGGGAAGATGGGGATGGAGAACGATCGCCGATCGTTAATCCAGTTTCCTAGTGTCACCAGTCTCTCTTTCTCCCATATTATTGCTTATCTAGCGATCTCGCTGTTGCGATCGCGTTATTACTCGAAAAAAATACTGCGTATGACTTTAACTGTTTACAACTCTTTAACTCGTACTCAAGAAGCTTTTGAACCTTTGTTTGATCATAAGGTGCGGATGTATTGCTGCGGGATTACGGTGTACGATTATTGCCATTTGGGTCATGCGCGGACTTGTTTGGTTTGGGATGTGGTGCGTCGTTATCTGCGCTGGCGTGGCTATCAGGTTGAGTATATCCAAAATTTTACTGATATTGATGATAAAATCCTCAATCGCGCCAGAAGTGAAGGTGTACCGATGGAAACTATTTCGGAACGCTTTATCCAAGCTTATTTTGAGGATATGGAACGCTTAAAAGTGGAACCTGCGGATGCTTATCCTCGCGCTACTCATACCCTCGATGGAATTAAGCGTCTGGTACACGAACTCGAAGAAAAAGGTTATGCTTATCCGGCTGGTGGCGATGTTTACTATGCAGTGCGCCAGTTTCCTGACTATGGTAAACTTTCGGGACGCAAGTTAGCAGATTTGCAGGCTGGTGCTAGCGGACGAGTGGATGTGTCAGATCCCGAAGCGGCGAAGAAGAAAGAGGCTTTTGATTTCGCGCTGTGGAAGGCTTCTAAGCCCGGAGAACCGAGTTGGGAGTCGCCTTGGGGTGGTGGTCGTCCGGGTTGGCATATAGAATGTTCGGCTATGGTGCGCGAAAGATTGGGGGAAACTATCGATCTTCATGTGGGTGGTAGTGACTTGATTTTTCCGCACCACGAAAATGAAATTGCTCAGTCGGAAGCGGCTACGGGTAAGCCTTTGGCGAAGTATTGGCTGCACAATGGTATGGTGAAGGTGGGCGGCGAGAAGATGTCAAAGTCGTTGGGCAATTTTGTGACGATTCGCGAATTATTGGCGAAATTTGACCCGATGGCGGTGCGTTTGTTTATTTTGCAAGCTCATTATCGCAAGCCTGTAGATTTTACTGATGAGGCGTTGGAAGCCGCGACGAATGGCTGGAATACTTTAAAAGAAGGGTTGCTTTTTGGTGAACAATATGGTAATAAATTGGGCTGGAAAGAGTTAAATTCGGATACGAGTAAGATTATCGAGGAGTTTAGCACGCGCTTTGCAGCATCGGTTGATGATGATTTCAACTTCGCTGGCGGTTTGGCGGTTTTGTTTGAATTAGCGAAGGAGTTGCGTCGCGAGGGAAATCTGTTAATTCACGAAGGGAAAACTCAAACCAGCCCGGAGCAATTGCAGCGACAATGGGCGACTTTAGTCGAATTGGCAGAAGTCTTAGGATTTACTGCACAATTTGAGGAAAATGTCAAGGAAGCAAACGCAGGTTTAAGCGAAGCCGAAATCGAAGCCTTAATCGAACAACGAAAACAAGCGCGTCAAGCGAAAAACTTTGCCGAAGGCGATCGCATTCGCGATGAACTCAAAGCCCAAGGTATCATCTTAATTGACAAGCCAGGTGGTGTAACCGAATGGCATCGCGGTTAGAGACTTGAGTTAGAAAGTCTCTAGATTAAATAATTCTGACTCAGCTTAAATTTATGTCAATTGAGCGGCGCGTTAATCTTTCTTTCTCAAACCTGTTAACATTTGTTGCTACTGGCTTGATTTTAGTGCTGTTATGGCAGTTACGGAGTTTGATCGTCGTCTTGATGATTTCCGTAGTCTTAGCGGCTACCTTAGCACCTTTTGTCAAAGGTGCAGAAAGGTTAAAAATTCCTCGCTGGTTAGCAGTTATCCTGGTTTACTTGGGCTTAATTTCAATTTTGACAGGAGTAGTCTTGTTGATTGGTCCGACAGTAGTCGAACAAATTCAAAGACTATTTCGGCGGTTGCCAACTTATTTAGATGTTTTGGAAGCCCTAGCAGAAAATATAGCAGTACGCTTTGGCATGACCGAACCCGAAGCGATCGAACAAATTAACCAACTTTTCGATACCCAAGCCGTGACGAGATGGACGTTTCAGGCTTCGCAACAGTTGCTAGTGCGTTCTTACGGAGTCACCAGAGGCATTGTTGGCGGCGTAGTTAGTTTAGTTTTCTCGCTAGTTTTGTCAGGCTATATGCTATCGGGTGCAGAAAGATTAATTTCCGGTTTTTTCAGTTTATTTCCCAAACCGTGGGACGATCGCTTAGCGTCACAGGTAGTACCTGTAAGTCAGCGTATGGGCGGTTATATCCAAGGGCGAGTCTTAGTTTCGGCAATTTTAGGATTAGCGATTAGCGTCAGTTTGAAATTCTTAGGAATTTCCGAATTTGCCCTTGGTTTAGGAGTAATTGCCGGGTTTACCAACCTAATTCCCTTTTTCGGACCCGTACTCGGAGCAATTCCCGCCTTAATTGTAGCGATCGCCCAAGGAGGTTGGACTTTTTTATGGGTGTTACTACTATTCGTAATTATTCAAAATGTGGAAACATATTTACTCGATCCTCTACTCGTAGGTAACACAGTCCGAGTTCATCCTTTATATCAACTTTTAGCAGTTATTGGCGGCGCACAAGTCTTAGGAATTATCGGTGCTTTAATTGTCCCACCTTGGGTTGCAGGTGCTTCGGCTGTCCTAGACAATCTTTATTTAAAACCGAAATTACTCGCGGAAAAATCAGCCAACAGCGAACAGTTATCAGTTAGCAGTTAGCAGTTATCAGTTAGCAGTTAGCAGTTAGCAGTGAACAGTTACCAGTTAGCAGTTAGCAGTTATCAGTTAGCAGTTACCAGTTACCAGTTACCAGTTTATCTCCCTTATCTCCCCCCAATCCCCAATCCCCAGTCCCCAATCCCCAATCCCCAATCTATGAAAAACCGATCGTTTCTTATCGAAGTTATCTCATTTTTGCTAGTGGCGATCGCCTGTTTAGGTTTAACTTCGATAGCGCCAATTTTGGCACAAGATACTCCTACTGCACCAATTACCATTGACGGACGAAGATTATTTGAAGTCAATGAAGCTAAATTCAGCGCTGACAAACGAGCGCGAGAAGCTAACATTATTCTCGAAGAAATCGTTAAAAACTCCCAAACTCCAGCCGTTGTAGAAGTCGATACTAGCCTAAGTTTACCTGTAATTAGAGTCAACAACGAGCACTTACTGACAGTCACTGCCAAAGATACTCCTGATGAGAGAAGTGTAGAACAACAAGCACAAATTTGGCGGCGAGAACTAGAAAAGGCGATCGCTGACGCGCAATACGAACGCACAACCAGATATTTTCTCCAAGCAGGATTAGTATCTTTTGCTTGGATTATAGTGGCGATCGCGCTTTGTTGGGGAGTCGGTTGGTTTTGGGAACGTAAGCTAAAACCTTTGTTAGATCGACTTTTCAGTAACGGTAATTCAGAAGAAGAAACTGTCAGACACCAGACAAATGTAGAAATTGCTGCTCAAATTATTATCGCTATTATCCGCATCATCATCGGAATTTGGAGTTTAATTTATATCAGCGATCTATTTATCCAAACCAGACAACTCAGTCGTCGAGTTGTGAGCTTTTTAAGTAGCAGTTTTGGAGTCGTTGAAAACAGTGTCACTTCCCAACTTATTCCCCTTGGAGATAACGCCTATTCAGTCCTGGATTTATTCATTCTCTTTGGTTTATTTGCCGGATTAATTTATGTTTCGAGAATCGTCAAGCGACTTTTGCGATCGCGCGTCCTCCGCTATACTGGTTTAAACCGCGCCGCCCAAGAAACAATTACCATTATTGCTAACTATGCTTTTATCTTTATTGGCACAATTGTTGTCTTGCAAGTTTGGGGACTAGATTTAAGTTCTCTCACCGTTTTTGCAGGCGTTCTCGGTGTTGGTATTGGTTTAGGATTGCAAGGAGTAGCCAAAGAATTTATTAGCGGTTTGGTACTTATTTTCGATCGTCCTATCCAAGTCGGTGATTTTGTTGAAGTTGGCGATTTAATGGGTACAGTAGAGCGAATTAGCGTCCGCAGTACCGAAATTCGTACCCTCGACCAAGTCTCCATTATTTTGCCTAATTCCCGCTTTTTAGAACAAGAAGTAGTCAACTGGAATCATCATAGTTCAGTATCCCGATTAAAACTTCCTATAGGAGTAGCTTATGGTTCAGATTTAACTACAGTCCGATCTGCCTTAATTGATGCTACCAAAAATCATCCAGATATTATCGAAAACCCTCAACCAAAAGTATTTTTTAGAGGATTTGGCGATAGTTCCCTTGATTTTGATTTATTAGTTTGGATTAAAGAACCACAAAAACAGTTTCAAATCAAAAGCGATCTTTATTTTCGGATTGAAGCAATTTTTCGCAATCGTGGTGTAGAAATTCCCTTTCCCCAACGAGATTTGCACGTTCGTAGTGGTAGCTTACCAGTAGAAGTTTCACCGGAATTAATTGCGTCTTTAACACAACTATCAACCAGTCTTGCGAGCTGGTTTCAACATCAGTCAAATGGGGGAAAATCCCACAGCCAAGATAGTAACAATATTCACTCTTCTAAAAATGATTCCAGTCAAAAAAATAACTGATTTGTCTGAAATAATAATTTTGTCAACTTACTTTATTAAGGACGAAAAACCATGAGAGATAATCGACCCAAGTTGTTGCAACCGATATTGCTTATTCCTGGAAACATAAGGTTATATATAGCTCTAGCTGCACTAATAATTTGGGGTATAGTATTTCAACCACCTGGTTTAGTTTACTTCTTAGTTTTAATTCTTCTTTTCTTGATTTTAACGAGTCTTGCTAACTACGAAAATTATACATCTGTTTTTCTGGATAAGTGTACACCACGTTCAATTCCAGAAAGAAAATTTGAGCGAACTATTTCCCAATTAACTAAAGAAATTACCGAAATCGAAAAATTAGGTTTTCGAGAAATAGATCGTTTTTATCTCAAACGTAATTACGATATTATTATTGTTATCCTGAGAGATCGACAACAATCAATTGATTGGTATTTAATATCTTTTGCGAATAAGATAATTTTTTCTGAATTAACTACAGTATTTGAAAGTGACTTATTTATTTTCACAGTCTCTATTGATGCAGTTCATACCCTAAAACCAAAAAATGTTTACTATCAAGCTTTGCTTAATGCTAATTATGCTACACTTCTTGAAGCTCATCAAGAAGCTTTAACACTTTTTAGACAACGAGGTCATCATCCCAAAGAAATTTCTCCTAACTCAATTAGAAGTCACTTTGTTGAAACCGAAAGAAGGGAAAATCGTTATCTAATGTCAATTCCCTTTTGGGCTATAAAGGTTACTTTTTGGACTCTTTTTAAGACTGGGAAAAAATATCGTCAACCTCTTAGCGACCAATTAGAATTAGAGATAATTAAAATACCAATAAACAAATAACTTTTTTGCTCTCTAATCTATTCATTTGAAAAATGAAAGAAAATCTACCCAAGTTGTTGAAATGGCTATTAAGAATTTCTCCTCAAGTGAGGTTGATTATTTTTATAAGTTTGCTGACGCTTGGGATAATGTGTTTTCTGGTGCTTTTGCAACCGTCTGCAAAACAATTCAATTTACTTAGTTTAATTTACTTTGTAGTCGTAGTTTTTGGTTTTTTCCTATTACTAACTATTGCTAATTACGAAAATTATACATCTGTATTTGCTGAAGATTATACACCACATCCAATTACTGAAAGAAAAGCCAGAAAATTTAAGCGAGGTTTTACTCAGTTAGCTAGCATAATTACTGAAATAGAACAATTAGGTTTTCGTGAAATAGATCGCTTTTCTTTGCAAAAAAGTTACTATTTTATTGTCACGATCCTCAGACATCCAGAAAAAGCAATTGATTGGTATTTAATTTATGTTCCTAGTTTAATTTCTGCTGTTTATCCGCAGAAAATTTTCTCGGAATTATCGACAGTATTTGCAAGTAATTTATTGCTAAAAACGGTTTCTTTTGATGCAGTACATACACCGACGGTTTCTTTCGATGCGATACATACACCGAAACCAAATAATTTTTACTATCAAGCTTTGATGAGTGACAATTATTCTACTTTTGCAAGCTTTCTAGAAACTCATGAAGATGCTGTAGAAATCTTTAGACAATGCGGTCATTTTCCTCAAAAAATTCCGGTAGATTCGCTTAGAGATCGCTTTGTTGAAAGGGAAAGATATCTTAGTAGTTATGTGATGTCGTTTCCTTTTTGGGCGATAAAAATTAATTTTTGGATACTTTTTAAAGCTGGGAAAAAGTATTGTCAAACGATTCGAAATGAGCTAAAATTAGAGATAATTGAAATTCCGGAAAATGAATAAAATATCTAGATACAACTTCTTTTTCATTTAATTTTACGTCATCCTGAGCAAAGCAAAGGATCTGGGGAGATCCTACTCTCCGAGAACGCTTCGCTCAGGATGACATTTTTCCAGATTATCGTC
>NZ_JAAHBQ010000052.1 GCF_020144665.1 Oscillatoria salina IIICB1
TATTTCTATACTCATAACTTGTTTTTCATACTTCTATCAAAGTGAACAGTAACAACTGTTAGAAGTGTTGTGGTTTCATTGTAAACGACTGGTTAACGAATCAAATTCACAGTAACATCAAATGTTAAACTAATCCAGGTACGATCGCTGGTAAAAACTGGAAGTTTTAATCTTTTACCCAAAGCTAAACAAGCTCTATCTCCTAAAGAAAGACCGATACTTTTAGTTAAAGGTCGCAGTCGAGCAACTGTCAAGGCATCTTCTTCTGTAAAAGGTAAAATTTCTAGGCTATTGTTTAATAATCCTTCGTCTTCTAGTTGTTGAACAAATCTTTGAGGATCTTCTCCAATATCGGCAACTTTAGTTAAGACTTCTGCCCAATTAATAATACTCATATAAGCACCGTCAAATAAAACATTTTCGACAGTTGTTGCTCCAGGTTCGTCGCGGAGGTAAGCTAATAATGCAGAAGCATTTAAAACACAATTACTCATTCATTGCCTCCTGATGACGTTCGTAAATTAATTCATTCACGAGATTACGTTCGGGAGCTTTATCTTTTAAAATACCCCTTAACTTACTAATTTGAGGGCGAATACTTTTTAGGTGTAAAGTTCCGTTTTCATCAACAGTAAGAATTAAGCGATCGCCAGGTTTTAGGTTTAGCTGTTGTTGCACTTCTTGAGGTAATTTTAGCTGTCCCTCGTTTTCTATTTTTAAGGTATAGTTAGTCATTGTTTTTGCCAATCTTTATTAAAATTATAGCCCAAGTAAAGACACGGTATTTTTAATTATGCTTGGGTTTAAACATAATTGTAATTTGCCGTGTCAATTAGGTTAATTGTGGTGTATTGTGGAGGAAGAAGTTAACTTAATGCTTTTTTTTACCTATTTATGCAGGTCTCATTAAGAGTTCTAAGTCGGTGATGAGAGGTGTAATTATTTCTTTTTCTTGTCGATCGTTGGCTTTGGTTTGCTTGTTTGTTTGTTGCGTTTCTTCTTCGTCGGCTAAGTAAATTACTGGAAGAGGTTCGTGTTGATTTTGGTTTGGTAGATATTCTGGATAAAGCATCGTTGTGAGTTGAACTCGATGCTTTTAAGTTAGTGATTTTGATGAAGTTTCTGTAAAGTTATTGTGTCAGTATCGGGAAATAACTACGCAGATAGCGAAATTGTGATTAACTCGCCATTCCTAGAGTAAGATAGTCAAAATCTGATGGTGAAATAATTTGCAGTCAAAAAAATAGCACGATCGCTGTCTGTTTTCATCTTCTCATCAGTGGGCGATCGCGTAACTGGTTCACACAATTCCTTCAAGTTCTAATTCTTCAATCATCTGAAGCCCACCTGGGTCGCCTACTTTTAACAATGATGCTCTTGCATCTTCTTTCACACCTAAATCTTCGTCTTCGACTAGGGCTTCAATCAAAGCATCAATTGCTGTAGCATAAACTACATTTGAGGGTAATTCTCGGCATAACTGCCCGATTGACCAAGCACAATTACTTCGCACTGCGGCTACTGAATCGCGCCTTAAAGCCTCAATTAACGGCGGTAGAGCCGAGATCATATCTTCGTATTCGAGTTTGGCTATTTGCGCTAAACTGCTTGCCGCCCAAAGACGTACTGCTGCAATATCACTTTTTAACGCATTTGTCAAGGGCGATAAAGAACGACGCGATCGGCAATTACCCAAAGCCCAAACTACACCTTTACGGACATAACCATTCCAATCATTTTCCAGTTGAGTAATCAACGGTTCCACCGCATCCGGACTAGGGTTACGTCCCAAAGCATAAGCCGCACTCACCCGCACCAAAGGACAAACATCTGTCAGCAAGCGGATCAAATGGGGAATAGCCCGTTCGTCCTCAATTTCGCAAAAAGCCCTAGCCGCCAACATTCGTTGTGGCGTTTCCGGGGAAGATAGCAGCGCTAACATCACCTCTGGGTTCGGCGGCGGAGTCTGTTCCTCTACAGGCTCCATGCGATCCAGAGGGCTTTCTAGCTCTGCATCAACATCGAGTATAAGTAGATCGTCATCATCATCATACATACTTGTAAGTTAGCATTACCGAGGTAATTTCACCAGTACCTTTTTAGGGGAATTGGGAATTGGGGACTGGGAATTGGTAACTGTTAACTGATAACTGCTCACTGTTCACTGATAACTGACTAAAGAGGTTTAACCATCAATAGCGACTGAGTTTGGTAGCCGAGACTGCGATAGAGGTTGACGGCTGGTTGGTTTTCCTGGAAAACATGAAGCCCAATTTGGCGATCGCCTCTTTTTTTTGCCCATATTTGCGCTTGATTCATTAAAGCCGAACCAATACCTTTACGTCGATGTTCGGGAGCGACATAAAGCAGGAAAATATGAGTATAGCGAGAGCCGACGATCTGATCGATCCCGTTTCCCATCCACAGACAACCGATGGGAGTCAGCCGTTGTTCTGTATCTATATTTGGTTCCACAAACCATAAAGGTGTTTCCGGAGAAAAATAACGCCTTACCGTGTCCGCCAAATGAGCAAAATCGTTAACTGCGGGAAAAATTTCCTGGTAAGTTACTTGCATAAACTTGACCAGTAAAGCGCGATCGCATCCAAGTCCGACTCGCAACCGATAACCTGGTAATAACTCTTCAGACACCGAAATTTCCCTTTAACAAAGACATATCAGCCGATGGCTGTGGTACTGAGTTTACATCTTCAATGGGTGCGGGCGCTGCCATATCGTTTGGTAAAAAGATTCTCGCACTAACTGCCACTAGCGCCACCAGAAAGACAAACACGATCAGTAAAGGAAAAACGAATTCGCGCAAAATTGCCATTGTTATCTCGGTTGTAACTTGATGAAAAAAAGATTTATTAAGCTTATCGTTTCTAGTGTAGCGATTTTTCTGTTCCAGGATTAGCAGCGTCGTGCCAAGTCAGCGCAGCGATCGCACTCAGTTTACTCTTTCACTGCTTTAATTGACCAATTAATCCCCAAAAGTTAAATATATTTTTTTTCCTAAAATACCAAAGCAGCTTTCATCGCCTACTTAATCAAGATCTGAGATATTTTCTCGGAAGTAAATCAAGAAACTGGCTTATAGATTGAAACTAACCAGAAGATTTAGTATCAATGTATTCTCGCCAATATTGAATTTTGCCATTTTCAAGCTCGAAAATAATGGCATCTTCAGCTAGAGAAATTTCTCCGGTTTCTTTCTTCTTTTGCTGCCAATCCCACTCCACAGCACCATCCTTACCATTGAAAACAATTCTTTTTACTGTTATTTTAGTATCGGTGTAGTTAGCAAAATAATTTTCTACTGCTTGTTTAATTGCTTGCTTTCCTTGAGATGTAGAACCAGGAACGATAAAAAGACCATTTTCTGCAAAATCAGCAATAATTTGGTCAGCATTGGCAGTTTCCCAACCATTTACTTGCCTTGCAATCAAGTAGTGAATGTTTAGTTCTAGAAACGGCAAAGTTGCTAAATTTTTAGCACAAACTATGCTTGTGGGCAAGATTAAACCATAAATGACGAGAGTAACTAAAGTAACTCTTATCAATTTGCCGAAAAAATTTAGATATTTGTAATCATTAATCATTATTTTTCTGCTTAAATATTAACTATAAGCTTTTCTTTCAGAAAACTGAATTTATTTCTCAAACTGTAGTGGTAACATCGCCACTGCGAAACTCTCCCACACTTGGCGGCGATCGCGGAACTTGTCAAAGAAACTCAGACAAACTGCGTAGGTGTATAGCCCGCCGTGAGCGATCGCCGCTCCCCCAAACATCACCATCTATGACGCAAGGATATATAATCTCTCTTGGCAAAATGTACCTGCTGTTACAATAATTTGATTATCTGCGGTGATAGAAAGTGACAGACTCGGCTTATAAATAAATACGAGTCGAAGAATTATTGAGGAGTTGAACAGTTGAAAAAAGTCGAAGCTATTATCCGTCCCTTTAAACTAGACGAAGTCAAAATCGCACTCGTCAATGCTGGTATCGTCGGAATGACTGTCTCGGAAGTCCGGGGTTTCGGACGACAAAAGGGTCAAACAGAACGCTATCGTGGTTCTGAGTATACCGTCGAGTTTCTCCAAAAGCTCAAAATCGAGATTGTCGTTGAAGACGATCAAGTCGATATGGTAGTTGATAAAGTTATCGCCGCCGCTCGCACTGGAGAAATTGGCGACGGTAAAATCTTTATTACTCCTGTGGATCAAATTATCCGCATTCGTACTGGAGAAAAAAATTTGGAGGCTGTGTAAAAAAAGCGATCGCATAACTAGGGGCAACCATAGGGGGATTGCCCCTAGATTTTGCCTTTATGTGTGGTCGCTCTTCAAAATCATGGTGGCTAATTTCGGTAATAATGCCTCGAAGGCTTTACCTCGATGACTAATTTTGTTCTTGACTTCTGGTGACATTTGTGCAAAAGTCATTTGGTGTTCTGGAACATAAAAAATGGGGTCGTAGCCAAAGCCACCTTTACCTTGAGGAGTTTGGAGAATTTCGCCTCGACAGATACCTTCAGTTTCTAAGACAACTTCGCCATCCCGACGAGCAACAGCGATCGCGCAAACAAACTGGGCTTGGCGATTATTTGCCTCTCCTAGCTCATTTAACAGCCGTTCGATCCGATCTTGGTCTGTTTTACCATAACGAGCCGAATAAATGCCTGGAGCGCCATTTAGAGCCTCTACCTCTAAGCCTGAGTCATCGGCGATCGCCCATTCTCCCGTTGCTTTGGCAATCTGGGAAGCTTTCAAACGAGCATTCGCTAAAAAAGTCTCGCCTGTTTCGGCAATATCTAGCTCATCTGGCTTCAGTTGCAACTTAATGGGTAAATCTGTTAAGTATTCCTGCATTTCCCGCACTTTACCTGGATTTCCCGTTGCTACGATTAGTTTTTTCATGATTATTGGGGATTGGGGACTGGGGATTGGGGATTGGGGATTGGGGATTGGGGACTGGGGATTGGGGATTGGGGACTGGGGATTAGGGATTGGGGATTGGGGATTAGGGATTGGGGATTGGGGATTGGGGATTAGGGATTGGGGATTGGGAAACAAGAGGATAAACTGCTAACTGCTAACTGTTAACTGATAACTGATAACTGCTAACTGTTAACTGATAACTGTTAACTGATAACTGATAACTGTTAACTGCTCAAGAGTTTGCCCAATTTTTTGCCCAAGTTAAAGTTTTCCGGACTTCAGTTAAATTTGGTGCTTCACAATACAAGCGTAAAACTGGTTCAGTACCGCTAAAGCGAATCAATAACCAACTATTATCCGCTAAACGAAACTTATAGCCATCGATGTCGAGACAGTCAATTACTTGCTTACCTGCTACAGTTTTCATGGGTTCGTTTTGTAACCGTGCGAGTAACTTCCCGCGTACATCCATACTCGCTAAAGGTAAGTCAAGGCGATCGTAAGCAAAATTAAAGTTAGTTTTTTCCTGTAACTGTGCGTAAAGTGCGCCTAAATCTTTCCCAGATTCAACGATCGCTTCTAATAAATAAAGTGCTGACATCAAAGCGTCTCGTTCGGGAATATGATTTCCATAACCTATACCACCCGACTCTTCGCCACCTACTAACACTTGAGTCGTTTGCATTCGATCGGCAATATATTTATAACCAATTGGTGTTTGATGTAGAGGCAAGCCATATAACTCAGCCAGACGAGGAATTATATCCGAACCACTCACCGTTTTAACCACTTCTCCCGTCATTTTGCGGCGTTTTGCCAAGTGAGCGATCAAAATCGGGATTAAAACTTGGGAACTGAGAAAATTACCTTGTCCATCCACAGCCGCAATGCGATCGCTATCCCCATCAAAGACAAATCCTACTCGCAAACCATCTGCCTCATTGCGGGCTGCACTGCGAATTTTCCGAAATAAAGCCGATAGATGACGAGGTAAAGGTTCCGGCGCGCCACCACCAAACAAAGGATCGCGATCGCCGTTGATCTCCTCAATCTCCATTCCCAACAAACGATTTAACCCTGTTGCGGCTGCACCGTGCATCACATCAGCAAATATCTGTAACTTTCCATAGGCGATCGCCTCTTGAATCGCCTCAATTTTCACCTTCTTACGCAAACCCTCACAATAACTCGACCAAGGTTCAAACTTCTGCAAACTACCAGAATATTTTCTTGACGGTTGAGGTCTTGACAAAAGCGCCTCAATTTGCTTCGTAACTTCCGGAGAAACCGAACCACCGAAAGCACCTTTAACCTTCAACCCCAAATAACCAGGAGGATTATGACTAGCCGTAATCACCAAAGCCCCCAAAGCCCGTTCAGCCATAGCCGCCCAACTAAAAGCCGGAGTCGGAGCATAACTTTGGGACAAAAGCACATCAAAACCAGCAGCCTGAGTAGCTTCTGCGGTTGCCAGAGCAAACTCTTCAGCCAGAAAGCGGCGATCGTAGCCAACAATAATCTTATTATTGCCAGCAGCATCGCCATAATTATCTGCCAAAACCTTTGCTGCTAGGGGAGCGAGCATCGTCACACGCTCAAAAGTGAAATCGGCGGCGATTAAACCTCGCCAGCCATCAGTGCCAAATTTAATCGGGTTTACAGTGACTGGCATGAGACAGGAATGATAGCTTGGTCAGCGAGATTCTAACACAATCAGTAGCGATCGGCTAACCTCAAACAAATTAACTTTCCGGTTCTGAAGTTTCCGAAACCTCAGCAACCAAATCTCCATCAGTCGAAACAAATAGCTCCTGATTTAGAAAAGCCCGCAGTTTCATCCGCTCAATATAGGGCCAACCGCCATTTTCCTCAATATCTTTCAGCAAATTGTATAATTCCTGTCGATTATCAGGAAGAGATTCCAGAAAAAGTTCCTCTCTAATACCTCGATGTAAATCCTCCAAAGTTCGCAGCACCAACAGCAAAGCCCGACTATCACCGCGACACTGCTTTGCCATCTGTAATACAAAAGAGAAAACCTCTTGCAGTTCAATTGTCAGCTCTTTTGAGTCCCAAGCTCGATCCGAGTTCATCACCTTCCAAGAATTCATTTTAAAATTCGGGATTGACAAAACTTGATGCACCTCTTGCACTGAAAACGTGGCTAGTATCGGTGGAAAAGAGCCACACCCGTGTACAATCTTTATGAGAGCTTAACATAAGCCTTTCAACTCTATCCTGATAATATTTTTGCTTAACACAGCAGCAGTTTCAGCAAAACCGCACGCTGTAGTTAGGCTAGCGCGAGCTAAAGACAAAGCTGTTCTTAACACTAGGAAAGCTCTCGATCTGGAAAACTCCCAATCGAGAATAATGATTATTTTCATCCTAGTTACACTTTGTCCACAGTTAGCGAATTTCCACAGAAAAATTTTGTTTTTTTCGAGATTGACGAAACGAGGTTGACCATGAGAAGGTATCGCGTACTCATTGTTGCCTTCCTAGCTGTATGCCTGAGTGTACTCACAGCTTGTAGCGAAGGACCAGCAACAGCCACCAGCAGAGAGCAACTAACCTACGATCAGATTCTTAATACTGGACTGGCAAATACCTGTCCGCAACTTACAGAAACTAGTCGTGGTTCGATCGCCATTGAACCCGATAAATCTTACCGTTTAGTAGATTTGTGTTTGGAACCGAAAGAATTTTTTGTCGAGGAAGAACCTACTAATAAACGTAGAGAAGCTGAATTCGTGCCTGGAAAATTATTAACCAGGTATACCACTAGCCTTGAGCAAATCAGTGGACAACTGAAATTAGAAGAAGACGGCAGCTTAGTTTTTATCGAAAAAGGTGGTATTGACTTCCAGCCAGTGACAGTTCAACTTCCTGGCGGCGAACAAATACCTTTCATGTTTACGATTAAAAGATTAGTTGCCAAATCTCAGCCCGGTTTGTCAGCAGTCAGTACTGCAACTGACTTTAAAGGTGAGTTTTACGTTCCTTCTTATCGAGGTAACGTTTTCCTCGACCCCAAAGGTCGTGGTGTCGCCAGTGGCTATGACAACGCAGTTGCTTTACCATCTCAAGCAGATGCAGAAGAATTAGCTCGTGCTAACGTGAAACGGCTACAAGGTGGTCAAGGGCAAATCTCCCTGCAAGTGGCAAAAGTCGATCGCGTAACTGGCGAAATTGCCGGAACATTTGAAAGCGAGCAACCTTCGGACACAGATTTAGGTGCTGACGAACCCGAACAAGTAAAAGTTCGTGGCATTTTCTATGCTCGCGTTGAACCTGATTTTTCATAAATTTCTTGCTCTTAGCCAGCATAAATAATCACTAAGCCCCTTCCTGGGGCTTTTTTTTATGACTGAACTGAGATGATTTTCCTTGTTGACTAGCAGTTTTCTCTTCATTTCTCAATATTTCTCGATTTTTTGCCGACAACTTCGGAATTATTTTGATTCATCTCAATGAAATTAGGTACTATCAATTAAGTAAATAAACTCTCACTCAGTCAATACGGGTAAAAATGCTGTTGTCGTCAAACCGACAAAAAGCTTACACTTAATTGATTTGAAAGGGAAAAACATCTGTTACAAATCACAGCATCATTGAGAAAAGCAGGTTAAAAATAAAAAAATTGCCTTTGACCAGTCGATCTACCAAATAATTAGGATATGTTGACTCAAACTGCCCAACAAGAAGAACTAAAGCGCAAAAGCATGGAACTTTTGCAAGACTATCAAAAGTCTGGAGATCCTCGCCTTCGCAACCAAATTTTGAAACTTAATTTTGGCTTGGTGAGGAAGGAAGCTCACCACTGGGTTAATCAATGTAATGAAAGTTACGAAGACTTAGTACAAGTTGGTAGTATTGGTTTACTACGGGCAATCGAACGCTTCGATCTGAGTAAGGGAAATGCTTTTAGTTCTTTTGCTATTCCCTATGTCCGAGGTGAGATTCAACACTATTTGCGCGATAAAAGTAGCTCTCTGAGGATTCCTCGACGTTGGTTGGAAATTCGTCACTCGGCGGCGGCGGTAACGCGAGATTTGCGAGAAAAGTTAAATCGCCAACCTACAGATGTAGAAGTTGCTCAAGCTTTAGAAATTTCCTTGAAAGAGTGGCAAGAAATTAAGCTAGCTTATCAAAATCGCGAACCTCTTAGCTTAGATGTTACTGTCGGTGATGAAGAAGAGGGTAGTGCTAGCTTAGGTGAACTGGTTCCCGATACGCACTATCGTAGTTTTCAGTTAGCACAAGAAGACCAAATTCGACTCGAACAAGCTTTGGTACAACTGGAAAACCGTACTCGCGAAGTTCTCGAATTTGTGTTTTTACACGATCTAACTCACAAAGAAGCAGCCGAAATTTTGGATATTAGTGTGGTAACAGTGTCCCGTCGAGTGAAAAAAGGGTTGAGTTCATTGAAAAAGCTGATGCAAACAGAAGTTTTTTGAATGAAGTTTACGATACTTGTGTGGGAGTGGTTCCGTAGTTGCTCGCTCGTCAAAGTTAAACGCGATCGCATTATCGTTCTCAAAAACGGATCTCCTCGCACTCTAAATTATTGCCATTACTGATTCTTCAGCATTTGTCAATCTTTGAGATCTAATTCAGCCACAGGGAATCAATCAGCTAAAAATTGTCAATATTTTCGCCAAAATAAGCATTTTACCCGACTATTTCTTAGTTCTTGCCAAATGTTAAATATTGTTGAGAATACTGGTTGAAAAAAAAAGCTAGTATTTGATTATAAGTATTTTCTGTTGTATGTAAAATTTTAGCTTGGGGGGATAATAGTCATGGGGAAATTTTCATTAATGGCATTCTTGGCAGCGATCGCTCTTTTTGTCGGTGGCTGTGAAGCTTTGCAGTCGTTTTTACCAGGTGGCGACGACCAACAACCAGAGGTGGTAGAACCAGTGGGGGAATCACCGACAGCAGAAGTTCCCAATAATACTCCCGGTGGTACAGAGAATCCTGAAATCGCTGAATCGGAGGAAACTGTCCCTCCTCCACCCACAGTAGTTACACCAGGAGGATTAATCCAATCAACTAATCCTCAACAACGGATAGGTGAAATTACTCAAGGTCGAGAAGATCCTTTCGCCTCGATTCCGGTACAACCAATTATAGAAGTTGAGCCAGGTGAACCTGAAACGAATAATCAACCAGTTTCCCCAGTAGCACCTGCTCCCGGTAACACTCAATCTGCTGGTAATAATAGGGGTGCAGGAGCAGCCGATAGAATCGATCGCGCACGAGATACAGTTTCACGCAGTACACGAGTTCCCTCACCACTGACGACACCTCCACCTACTACTACTCAAGCTCCACAAACTCCCTCCAATGGAAGCAGCACAACTCCCAGAACTCCCTCCAATGGAAGCAGCACAACTCCAAAAACTCCTTCCAATGGAGGCAGCACAACTCCAAAAACTCCCTCCAATGGAGGTGACAACGGAGATACTCCAGTAGCGGTTGCTCCTCCTAGCGAACCTAGTTTTATTCCTGAATTGCCGCCACCGCCGCAGCCAGATTTAGCAGAAGCAGTCGCTGTTACGGGAGTGGTTCAAGTGGGAGGCGTACCGCAAGCTATTGTCAAAGCTCCCAACGAAAAATTCAGTCGCTATGTCCGCGCAGGACAGTATTTGTCTAACGGACAGGTGTTAGTCAAGCGTATTGATATGAATGATGGTCCTGAACCTGTGGTAATTCTTGAAGAAAAGGGCATCGAAGTAGCCAAGACTGTGGGAGCGCCTGCCACAGGAGATTTACCTTCAGATACATCACCTAGTGCCTCGAAAGCTTCTATTGTTGGTAGCTTATCTGAGAGAGAAAATCGCTCTTTTGAAAGATTTACCAAAAAATTGGGTTGAAAGCCTCGCCGTTCTACGGCGACTTTGATTGAGAAGAAACTAGAAAATTAGTACAATAGTCGTTCTTCGAGTAGAACTAAAGTCTACGCGATGACAGATAAGCAAGAAGATGACGAACCAAATTACAGAACAAAAACGAGAACTTCTGCGTTGTTCGGGGTTGCCCTTGGCAGTGTATCGAGAAATTGCTGCTCATTTACGACAGGTTGAGGGTGTCGAAACAAAATTGATTACTCAGCAATCTCAACACTTTGATTACTACCAAAGTCAAGTTGATGGTATTTTGATTCAATATCCCATCCCATTTGATGCTACTTGCCAAGGTAATCTAGAAGCAATTTTGGCTTATTACGCTCAACAGCATGGTACATGGCAACGCCAGCCAGTTGATGAGTCAAGCTAGATTAGAAGACATAAAATGAGGAAATTCTTAAGTTTGATTGGTCGGATAACCATCGGGATTAATTGTGCTTGAGTCTATTTGCGCCTCGGATAAGTCAACATTGCGAGCGCGGAATAAGTTAGCACCGACTAATCGAGAGCAACTTAGATTTGCCCGAGCTAAGTTGGCTCTAGTTAAATTTGCTTCAGTCAAGTCAGCATTACTGAGGTCGGCTCCAAATAAATCACATCTTTGTAAATTAGCACCTTTCAGGTTAGCTCCTTGTAAGTTAGCGTAGCGGAGATTTGCTCTAGACAAGTTTGCTCCACTCAAGTTAGCATCTGATAAGTTACTTTGGTAAAGTTGAGCATCGCTTAACTCGCAAGCCTGAAGTTGCGAGCGTTCTAAAGTAGCGTTTTTCAAGTTAGCATAGGGTAAATAAGCTTGTGTTAAATCGCTACCCGCTAGATTTATTTCTGGGAGTTTAGCTTCAAAAAGGTCAGCGTTGCTGAGATTGACTTGACTGAAATTTCGTTGTCCTCTGGCATATTGTTCCAGTAAATCTTTTACATTTAGCTCTCGCATCTTTGTTTACTTAATTAGTTTTCCTCCTCAACTTTCAGGCTTTTTCTGAAACAGTTATGAGTATTTATGCTTAGTTATCTCTAAGTTAAGGGACTAAGTAAGCAGACAAATTTCTTCTCAAGATTTTCTTAATATTTGTAACAGGATTTTCAAATAAAAACTGACTGTTGATATAATTAGCATCTTACTCAGGAGGGATAGCCAAAGCAAAGTTTGCTCAACCTCTGCCAAATAGCGCCAATGAATGTCAAGATGAAAACAAAGGGTCAGTAACAAAAACAGCTATGGCAGAATTTTCAGGATCGATTGCAAAGCATTACCACGAGCGAACCAAATACGACCCCGAAACGATCGCCCAAAAAAACAAAACTCTCGACTGGGAAAAGCAGCCAGTACCATTTAAGGAATACAAAATTGGTCAAACCTTCGACCTAAAGCCTTATTTAACGGACGAGGAATTAGATTCACAGTGGCGACGGTTATCGAAGTTGCTCTTTTGCAGCTACGGGTTGACAGCAAAAATGGCGACGATGTTCGGATCGCCATTATATCTGCGGGCTGCACCTTCGGCGGGAGGTTTGTATCCGGTAGAGGTTTATCTGCTTTCTCGCGGAACAGATTTATTACCGCCGGGATTGTACAACTATCAACCGCAAACTCATACCTTAGTTCATTTTTGGGAAAGCGAGATTTGGGCTGATTTACAAGCAGCTTGTTTTCAACATCCAGCATTAGAAAAGACTAAATTAGCGATCGCCACAAGTGCTATTTTTTATCGTTCGGCTTGGCGTTATGAAGATCGAGCTTATCGACGGATTTTCCTGGATACAGGACATATCTTGGGCAATATTGAGTTAGCTTGTGCAATTAATAGTTATCGCCCCTACCCGATCGGTGGTTTTAATGATGAAGCAATCGATAAGTTGCTTTATCTCAACTCTAATGAAGAAGGAGTAATGACAGTCATTCCTTTACTAGATTTACAAAATGACACCCAAAAAGTATTTTCCGCAACGACAGCTTTACCCTCTGAAGTCACAACAGATTATCAAGTTGTTCCTGATGGAGAGTTGTTAGGTTATTTTCACCAAAAAACACAGATCGATCGGGTTTTAGAGCCACTTAATAAAGAAGAGAAAGGAGAATTATTTTTAGAAGATAAATATAATTTTCCCTTCTGTACGAAAATTTCTACTAAAATTACTCCCATTGATTGGCAAGAAAATTTATCGGGAATAGAAAATACCATTCTCAAGCGACGTTCGACTCGTGCTTACACGGGTGCTAACTTAACTTTATTAGAGTTAAATGCTTTGTTGAATTTTACTTATCAGCCTCAAGATTATGCCAGACAAGGTTTAGATGGTTCGCCAGATTATTTCGATCTGTCCTTATTGGAAACCTTCGTAGCTGTTTCGGGAGTAGATGGTTTAGAAGAAGGCTGTTATTATTACGCACCGAAAGCACAAGAATTACGCCAAATTCGCTTTAAGAATTTTCGGCGGGAGTTGCATTATTTGTGTTTGGGACAAGATTTAGGTAGAGATGCAGGGGCAGTAATTTTTCATACAGCCGATTTAAAATTAGCTATATCTAAATATGGCGATCGCGTCTACCGTTATTTACATCTGGATGCGGGACATTTAGGACAGCGTTTGAATCTTGCTGCTATTTATCTCGATTTAGGAGTTAGCGGTATTGGTGGCTTTTTTGATGACCAAGTGAATGAAGTTTTGGGCATTCCGGCTGACGAAGCTGTTATTTATATTACTACCTTGGGTCGTCCACGACGCAGATAGTCATCAGTGAACAGTTAGCACGTAGCCGCATTTATCAGTTTATCTCCCCCCTCTTCCAATCCCCAATATGTTTTTGTTTTTGTCAAAGCTACTACCGTTATTTATTTATCCTTTAGGATTAGCTTGTTTGTTGCTAATTATGGCTTTAGTGATGTGGTGGCGAAGATCGCGTTGGACACCGATACCTATATCATTAGCATTGTTAATTCTCTGGGTAGCTAGTAGCGGTTGGATGAGTGCTGCATTAGTGCGATCGCTGGAATGGCAAAATATTCCTAGAGGTGAGTTACCCACAGCAGAAGCGATCGTTTTATTAGGAGGTGCGACGAAACCGCCGACTCCACCACGACCAATGGTAGATGTAAAAGATGAAGGCGATCGCGTACTTTATGCGGCTAAACTATACCAAGAGCAAAAAGCACCGATAATTGTTGCGGCTGGAGGTCGTATTGATTGGCGTGATGGCGGACAATCAGAAGCAGAAGATATGGCAGAATTGCTCAAAATGATGGGGGTTCCCAGTCGAGCTATTATCCTAGAACCAGATTCATTGAATACTTATGAAAATGCGGTTAACGTGCGGAAAATTCTTGAAGATCGAGGCATTAAACGAGTATTGTTAGTAACCTCTGCTATTCATATGCCTCGAAGTGTGTTAATTTTTCAACGTCAAAATTTTGAAGTTATTCCCGCACCTTGTGACTTTCTCATCGCTAAACCAAGTGGACAAAGAACTACTGAAGGAACAATTCTCAATTTAATTCCTGATAGCGAGAGGCTTGTTAATAGTACTAGAGCAATGAAAGAATACATTGGAATGGTAATTTATCGTCTCCGGGGTTGGCTGTAGGTGAAATCGCGAGTAGCTCAACTAGCTACTCGATAAATTCAATAAACCCGATCTACTAATAAGTTCTTTAGATAATCTCAGAAGAATAAAAGCAAAAAGCAACACATAACACCTAAGTTATTTATTACAAATATATACAAGCATTTATGGAACGAGCATCTCGGAATCTGGCGTTAGAGAGAAACTTTGAAGGCAATCTCAGATGGGTAGCTTACCACGAAGGACTACTTAATCCTTTACGAGGGAATGCTCGAAGAGGAAATGCTAACGAGATTAGACGTATATACCGTGCGAGACAAGGACATAATCCGGATACGAGATATTTAGATGCCACGGTTAGCGATCTGGCGTTAATAGAGATGTGCCAGCGATTATGAAGTGTAAGCTTGAAGATAAAGATAGAGACGTTGCACGCAACGTCTCTACATGGTTAAATGACCTCCAGTTCATTTTGTCGTAAATGAGCTTTGAATTTTTTTGTGAACTGGACTTGAATGGGAAGATTGGCGCTAACTGGTCTTCCTTGCCATTCGAGAATAATTGCAGTTACTTCTCCTTCCATACCTTTGATATCGAAGGGTTCTTTTCTGTGTTCAGGATGGTGGTAAACGATAACAGAGTCAATGACACGGACGCGATCGCCAACTTTCATATAGCTTGTTTTCTATCTCCTACTGTGCTGCAAAATCGCTGATTAAGCGTTTTTTAGCAATTAAATTATTCTTGCATAAAATCGTCCTTAGTCTGAACTGGGCAGTTTCGATAGTTCAGTTTTAGGTGTCAACAACTAACTTAGGCTGCCAATCGAACCAAGGTTTTGCGGCTTGGTTCGCGCTGGCAAGAGATAATAAAGTTGTTTCGGCAGTTGGCTTACCCAGAGGAATGACGATCGCTGCTACGATCTCTACATAGCCTCTTAAATCGTGAGTTCTTCTAGTGAATATAAGCGATTTCACCAACCTTTTTTTAATAACCTAAAATTTCCAAAAATCTCCGATCGGAGCGCTACAGAAGCGTAGCGCGCAGCTTCTCGCCCAGTAGAGCTGACTAGGAACTAGGAATTATTTATTTCTAATAATCCTGGTGGCGGCAAAATTTCCAAACGCCCTTTTTCAAGATCCACCATTGTCACAATATCTTTAACAAAAGGGATTAAAATAGTTGCTGGTTTAGTCTTTTTGAAACGAAATTTACGACGTTTACTTCGACGAGAAATATTAGCCAAATCAGTTTGTTTTGGGGGATATTTTTGTGGCCATTGCTCGTGTAATTGTACTTCTAATAAATCATTTCCTGCCGTAAAAACATCAATAACAAAACCAATATTTTTTCCATCTAACTGATTGTAAACTTCGAGATTAATTAGATCTGAAACGTGATATTCATCCTGAGCGAGTTGAGGGCGATCGCGTTTATTCACTAATAATTTACAACCTCTTAAATCTTCGGCTGTATTTCTATCTTCCACCCCAGCCAGTTGCACCACATAAACATTTTTTCCCGGTATTTCTCGTCCTTGTAGTAATTCAATTAATTGGGGTACGCTACTGTCTGGACGTTGCAGCCAGCGCATTCCCGGTTGTTCAAAACGTTCGGGAAAATCAGAATTGACCAGCACTCGCACTTCTCCTTTAATTCCTTGAGGAGCTACAATTGTGCCAATTTCAATTAATTCATCGGCTAATTGTTCGTTATTCATTGCTAATTTATTACTTTTATGTCCAATTAATTTATTGAGGTCATTTAAGCCTTAATCATCGAACTTTGATAAACGTGATTTGTCAATTCCGCTAAACGCTGCATTCCTGTAACAATTTCTTCATTACTAGCAGTCAGACTAATACGGAGACATTGATGTTTATGTTGCCAATTTTCTCGCAAACCAGGGAAGAAAGAACTACCGGGAACCGCAATCACTTCAAACTCTTTTAGCTGCTGATAAAATTCCCAGTCAGTTATCGGTAAATCTTGAAACCATAACCAAGCAAAAATCGCCCCTTCACCTAGATGTAAAAACCAAGGTATATCTTGGGACATAGTTTCTGACAGCGTAGCTTCTAAAACCGCGAACTTTTGCTGGTAATAAGGACGAATAATATTAATCGAAATATCAGCTAGTTTACCAGAGGCGATCGCTCTTGCCGCGATCGCTTGTCCATATCTTGGTGAATGAATACAAGCATTAGTCTGAAAAGATTCTAACACCTTGAGTATTTCCGGTTCCCCAATTGCCACCCCAATTCGTTCCCCAGGCAAGCCAGCTTTTGATAAACTCAGACAATGGACGATATTACCACCAAAAATCGGTGTCATTGACCTGAAATTCAGTGCAGGAAAAGGCGGCGCATAAGCAGAATCCACCAAAACTGGTACATTATAAGGTGCAGCCAAACTAGCAATTTTGCGTACTTCCGCATCAGAAAGTACATTACCTGTAGGATTACAGGGACGAGAAAAAATTACACAACCCGTCTTCTGAGTAATTTCCAATTGGCTAAAATCTGGGCGATACTTAAAACGATGGGCTTCCTCATCAAGATCGAGAGTAGGTTGATAAGCTATTACCGCATCCGGAGTTAAACTCACCCCACCATAACCAGTATAATCAGGACTCAGAGGTAAAACAACCTGCTTCAACTCACCATCAATAGTTTTACCACCAAAAGCATTAGCCGCATAAAAATAGATTGACTGCGACCCAGGAGTAATGAGAACATGGCGATCGCTCAACTCTAACCCATAACGACGATTAAAATCAGCAACAATTGCGGCAATTAAAGGTTCATATCCTTGAGAAGTACCATAACGACACACCACCTCACCATATTCGGGGGAAGCAAGTAACTCAGCCGTACAATCGCGCCACAATTGCTCAACCTCTGGTAAAATAACCGGATTACCAGCACTCAAATTAATAAATTCTCGTCCTTTACCAGCCCGTAAAGTTTCGATAATATCTTTCATAATCGCCCGGACTCCAGTTAAACTGGACATCTGGACACCAATTTGAGATAAAGCAGGTTCCATAAGCATTCCCATAAAATCCTTAACTTCGGCTTCTGAATATTTTCAGCCACCTTACCAATGTAGCCCCAAAATCACCGACCATTCAGACTAAGCCAAACTTGGTCTTCCTCTCCTTTGCGTCTTTGCGCCTTTGCGCGATCAAAAAATCATGATAACCTGGCAAATAGACTTTTATCGTCGTCCCCTCAAAAATGAAGCAGGAAAACCCATCTGGGAATTGCTAATTTGTAGCCCAGATGGTAACTTCATCTACGACGCTCAATGTAGCCAATCTCAAGCTAACTCAGACTGGCTAGTAGAACAACTACAAACAGCAGCAAAAGGAAATTTACCCAATCTTATCCAAGTATTTCGTCCCCAAAGCTTAAGTTTACTTAAGGCTGCGGGAGAAAAATTAGCTATTGAAGTAGAAGCTACCAGACGAGTTGCTGCTTTGAAAACTCAATTAAGCAAACGCGCTTCAGAATATGCCAACTTAGATAATTCTACAGGCGAAGTTTACCAACCGATCAAAATTGAACAACCGCCCCCGCAAGCTTTACCAGAAAACCTCTGGGGTGATGAATGGCGTTTTGCAGCAATTCCGGCTGGGGAAATTGAAGCTAAGTTTAAATCTTACCCCATACCTATTGTAGATTTACCTGATGCTCTTTTGCCGCTCAATCTCGGTATTGCTTCCACGGTGAAAATTCCGGGTGTGATTATTTATGGTGGCAGAAAATCGATGCAGTTAGCTTGTTGGTTAGCGGAAGCAAAACCTTTCGCGTTGAATTACATTCCGACGGTGGTGGGAGAGTCAGGAGGTTTAGTCTTAGAGACGGGATTGTGCGATCGCTGGATTGTTGCTACTTTTGAAGATACAGATGTAGCTAAGGCTGCTCCATTTTATCAACAACGTCAGCAAGCTAGCCAAGGATTACATTTTTTACTCGTTCAACCTGATGACTCTGGTATGACTTATACCGCTTTTTGGCTGCTACAAAACGAATAAAGAAATCTATTTCTGCCCATATCATATTTCGAGACTATTTTTTGGTGTTTGTCATAAAAATTATTTTTCTTAGGGAAGAGGAACTATTGGTAATTATTTAATTCCCTAGATAGATACATATACCTAATCAGAAATACTATTATTTTAGTCATAATAAATAAATTGTTTGAGGAAACAAAAATGGATAACAAAACCAAACCCACAAAACAAGTAGGGGCTGATGTAGACACTTACGACAGAAATATAGTTCCAGCCGAAACAGCAGCGCGAAAAGAACGGGAAAAAGAAAATTTCAAGCATCCACCGGAACACAAAAAAGCTGAAGACGAAGCTGGTGTAGAAACAACAGAAGGTTATACGACAGACAAAGAAGGTTTAACTAATAATTATCCGATTGAACCAGAAATGTATGTCAATAAACCAGGAGATATGCGCGAACAATAAGAAAGAAAAAAAGCTGCAAGAGTAGCAGATTTTCAAATATCAATGAGGATGAAGAAGGTAAGTTGACGATGACAGAAGATCGTCCCAGTAAGGGAGAAGTAAAAGTTGATAATTAGCTAATTTACTCGCTCCAATTTCGATTTTAGATTAACTGGCTTGGTTAGTCTAAAATCGAAAGCTTTTTCCTTGTTTATTTTAGCAGAGTAGAGTGATTATGAATTTGAATTACTTTCTTCTTGATTAGATTCAGTCTCATCTGAAATAATAAAATTTTCTTGTGTTTCATTTGAATCTAAAATTTCTTGAAGTATTTGTTTTAAAGTTTTATCAGGTGGGCGTTTAGCAAATTCTTCGTGGGTATAAATCCACACTAACACAATCATTCTTTCATTTTGATTGACTAAGTATATCAGTCTTCCTTGTTCAGATGCTCCTTGTAAATTAGGCATCTTGAAGTAATATTTTCTAAACTCCCATTCTCCTAGTTTGTTTAGTTTTTCTGGTATTATTTAATGTTCAGAACCTAAGAAAAAGGGATCGTTACTTAAATCTTTTATATCCACAAAGCTCAAACGTAGCCGTAAACGATGCTAAAATATCTAGGCATTCGGTGAAAATAAGGGAGAAAGTAGCGATCGTGACACAAGCAAAAATTGGTATAATTGGCGGTAGCGGTCTGTACAAAATGGATGCGCTCAAGGATGTAGAAGAAATAACTATCGATACACCTTTTGGTTCGCCATCCGACGCCTTAATTTTGGGAACATTAGCAGAAACTAGAGTAGCATTCCTCGCTCGTCACGGACGCAATCATCATCTTTCCCCTTCAGAATTGCCTTTTCGTGCTAATATTCACGCCATGAAGCAGTTAGGTGTAGAATACTTGATTTCTGCTTCGGCGGTAGGTTCCCTCAAAGAAGAGGTAAAACCTCTTGATATGGTAGTACCAAATCAGTTTATCGATCGGACAAAAAATCGCGTCTCCAGTTTTTTTGCTGAAGGAATAGTCGCTCATATTGCTTTTGCTGACCCAGTTTGCAACAATTTAGCTCAAGTAGTTGCTGAGGCTGTGGCTAGTTTAAATTTACCTGACGTTACTTTACATCGTGGCGGTACTTATGTGTGTATGGAAGGTCCAGCTTTCTCCACTAAAGCTGAGTCTCATCTTTATCGTAGCTGGGGTGCGACAATTATTGGTATGACTAATTTACCGGAAGCGAAGTTAGCTAGAGAAGCAGAAATTGCTTATGCGACATTAGCTTTGGTGACAGATTACGATTGCTGGCATCCCGACCACGATAGCGTTACAGTGGAGATGGTGATTGCTAATCTCCAACGCAATGCAAGTAATGCTCAAAAAGTAATTCTGGAAACAGTGAAGCGTTTGAGTGAAAATCCCCCATCATCCGACGCACATTCAGCCTTGAAGTATGCGATTTTGACTCCTCTGGAAAAAGCTCCGGCGGCAACTAAGGAAAAATTAGCGCTATTGTTGAAGAAGTATTTGTAAGCCGTGTTTTTCTTCTTTAGCGAGAAAAAGTGCTGATTTGATACTGATAAAATTTAGCAGTAAGTACGCCAGCTAATATTTCGATCCATAAAAACTAACTTTTGTCAAGGTTCTGATGAATATTCTCACCAATTTACTTTTTTCCCAAAGTCAAACCGCAAGCAAACCAAGCAAACCAAGCAACGAAAATAAAGCACCCAGGATTAAAAAGAAACGTCGCGGGATTGAAATTAAATCCGATCGCGAAATCGAAATTATGCGTCAATCGGGTAAAATTGTCGCTACAGTGTTGAAAGAAATCTCGGAAATGGTGGAACCGGGAATGACAACCGCCGATTTAGATGCTTATGCAGAAAAGCGGATTCGCGAAATGGGTGCAACACCTAGTTTTAAAGGCTATGGTGGCTTTCCTGGTTCGATTTGTGCTTCGATAAATAACGAAGTTGTACATGGAATTCCTAGCCCGAAAAGTGTAATTCGTACCGGAGATTTATTGAAAGTCGATACTGGTGCATATCAGCAAGGTTTTCACGGTGACTCTTGTATAACGATCGCGGTAGGGAAAGTTACTCCTGACGCAGCTAAGTTAATGGAAGTGGCTGAAAAAGCTTTGTATCAAGGAATTGATCTTGTAAAAGCGGGAAATTATTTACTCGATATTGCTGGGGCGATCGAAGATTGTGTAAAAACTCATGGTTATAGTGTAGTAGAAGATTATACAGGTCATGGTGTCGGACGTAACTTGCATGAAGAACCTGCGGTATTTAATTTTCGCACCCGTGAGTTACCCAATGTGAAGTTGCGTCAGGGAATGGTTTTAGCCATTGAACCAATTTTAAATGCCGGATCGAAAGTTACTAGGGTACTTAGCGATCGCTGGACTGTGGTGACAGTAGATAATTCATTATCAGCACAATTTGAGCATACTGTATTGGTGACAGCCGACGGTTATGAAATCTTAACCGATCGTAGTAAAGTTTAAAAAAAAGCCCCTCTAAGGGTGACAAGCTTAGAGGGGATAACAGATCAGAGTGCATTTACCTTATATTTATACCTAAGACAAGCGAGATCGATCCGGAATATTTAGCCGCAAAATTTATTGTCTCGGAAATCGGCGATCGCTATTTGAATAAGCCATGATAGTACAGTAATTTAGGGAATTAAGCATGGCTGAATCAATTGTTAAGTTAGTTGACGAATTACCCACAGGTGGAATTACCGTTTCCGTCTTACGAGCATTAGATTTTATCGTTCCCGGAGAGTGGGATAATCTAGTTGGCTTTGAAAATACAATTCGTGCAGTTACCGGGAAAACCAAGTCGAAAAAAATTGACAAGATCCGCGATCGCGCCTTAGAACTATATCAGGACGAAGCAAACGGATATCAACGCGCCGTCTGGCTTTATCAAACCGCCGACAACGCCGACGCAGCAATGGGTACAGCAGCAATGGCGAATAAAGTTAGCGAAAAAATTGGCTTTCTCGGCTTCTTAAACAAACTTACACCCAAAGCCGACACAATTCAATCAGTGGATTTAGGTTTAAAAATAGTTGTCGAGTTAGTTGCTTTTTGCAAAATGAACCAACTTCCACCTTACAGTATTGCTGAATTTGCTGGTGCTTTACCAAACTACAACCACGAAGCAATTATGCGCATGGCAGCATTAATTTGCTTTGATGGTTTAATACCCCTCGGTCCCGACTTTATCCAAACTGCGGGTAGAACTATTTCCAGCTTAAGCCCAGATCGCTTAGAACAAAATACCGTTTTCAAACGTATTGGCGGTTTAATTCCCGGAGACGGCACTTCTGGTAAACTCAGCTTTATCAACCAAAGTTTTGATGCAGTTAAAGGTTGGATGAGTAGTTTAGTCAACTCGCGAGGCTTGAGTTCCACAACTATTCTCCGCCATTTAGAAGGATTTGTCGAAGTTTCCGACGATAAATTAGATTACGTCGCAGCTTTCCTAGATATGAGTACCAATTATTACGAGCATACCGGAATTCAAACCGTAGCGCGTCGCTTAATCGCACAAGCCGCCGCAGAAGTTTGACTACTCCCCTCCCTCCGCGTTGCTAAAGGGAGGGGATTCACAAGTAGTTCTCTTTCCTCTTGCAGGCACAGTCAAGTTGCCTCTAGACGCTCAATATGTTGACATATAGCCGCATATATTGCGCTTACTTTTTTGAGTTTTATGCTTTCAAACATCCATCACTCAGCTAGTTTAGTACGCTCCTCGCTCTGAAGAAAGCTGGCAGTGGTTTAGTCATACTGCCGTTAGAGCCAATCTAACCGTTGTTTCTTACTTACCGGGATTTCGACCTACTAGAGCGAAGAATCACGTAGATTTTCGTTTTACTATCAACTATTGTACTAACTTTCTAGTTTCTTTTCAATCAAAGTCGCCGTAGAACAGCGAGGCTTTAAACCCATTTTTTTTGGTAAAATTTTGCTGCCAGGATACGCAATCGGGAACTATTGTAGAATCTGTCTCGGTCTGATATTTTTGGAGTGGAATCTTTTGTTTGCTAGAGAGGAGAAAATTATGGAACCTCTAGGTCACGTTCATAACGCAATAGCATACGAAGAACGAGTTGCACCACTGCAAATTGAACCATTGCGCGTTCCTCGGAACTTCAAAATGAAAAAAATGACCAGTCTGGCTGCGTTAACGGCGATCGTTGTTTTCGGTGGTTTTACTACCGTCGTCGCTTCCAGCGTTACCACTTACAATATTAGTTCTGTCCAGCAACAGCCTGCAAATTTCTAGTCAATTGGTTTTCCTTCTCAAAGATTTCACTGGCAAATCTTACCCCTAGTGTCGTTGCTAGGGGTTAATTTATTTTAAGTTTGTTAGTTATTTTCAGACTGTTGTGCTACTCGGCGCACTGTATCTAAGTCTAACTCTAATCGCTGAGATATTTGTTCGATGCTTAAGCCCAACTCTAGCAATAAAGGAATCATCGCTAGCTTAGTTTCGAGTTTACCTTCTTGACGACCTTCTTCTTTAGCTTCTTGGTAAACTCTAGTTTGTTTTAAATCACTTAATCCTAGCATCGCTTCAACTTCCTCCCGACTTAAAGTGGGAAATTTATAAACGACAATTGTTTCTATTAATTGTATAACTCGTTGCTGTTGTTGAGCATCAGGAAATTGTACTGTTGCGCGATCGAGTAATTGTCGTGCGCGAATGGGGGTTTGTTGCTCGCTGGTGACAACTAATTGTATAATTCCTAAACCGAGCGATCTTTCTGTAGCACTAGCGGGTAGTTCATCCAGGTAGATGCGCTGTAAGCGAGTTTGTACTAGTTCCTGATAGCGAGGGTGAACGGTGACCGAAAATCTTGGGTTTCAAGCCCCGTCCTTTAGCGAAGCGGAGGACGGCTTTTTGTTGCTATTTTGGGTTGAATCTGCTACCATTTTGATACTAGCGTGGTCAGGATCAAATGTTGGTCTTGGAGTACAAGGTTAAGCCAAAGCCACAACAAGTAGCTGCCATTGAAGAGGCGATTCGGACAAGTCAGTTTGTGCGAAATAAAGTGCTTCGCTTCTGGATGGACAATAGAGGTGTAGGTAAAGCTGAACTCTTTAGATACAACACAGCATTAAGAAATGAGTTTGAATTTGTCAAAGACTTAAACTCCCATGCTTGTCAAACTGCGGTTGAAAGAACACTGAGAGCAATTACTCGCTTTTACGAGAATTGTAAACAACAAAAACCAGGAAAAAAGGGCTATCCAAAGTTCAAGAAGCACTCACGCTCTGTAGAGTACAAAGTTTCGGGTTGGAAGTTGGATGAAAGCACCAAGAAGCATATCACCTTTACCGACAAAAAAGGAATAGGGAAACTAAAACTAATTGGTTCTAGAGACATTCAATACTTTCAGCCAGAGCAAATTAAACGGGTCAGAATTGTCAGGAGAGCAGACGGATATTATGTCCAATTTTCCATCAAATTAGACCCCAGAGATACCGTAAAACCTTTAACTCCTACTCAGAAGGCTGTAGGAATTGATGTGGGTTTGAAGTTTTTCATTGCTGATAGTCAGGGGAATACAGAAGTAGTTCCTCAATACTATAGAAAAGCAGAAAAACATCTTAATAGACTCAACCGCAGAAAATCAAATAAGTACCGCAAAGGCAAAAAGCCACAGTCCAATAATTATCACAAAGCGAGACAGCGATCTGCCAAAAAGCATTTAAAAGTAAGTAGGCAACGAGAAGAGTTTGTCAAGAAAGTGGCACTCCGTTTAATCCAATCTAACGATTTGGTCGCCTATGAAAATTTGAATGTCAAAGGCATGGTGAAGAATCGTCGTCTAGCTAAATCGATAACGGACGCAGGATGGACAACTTTCCGTCAATGGTTAGAATACTTTGCAGACAAATATGGGAAATTAGCCATTGCTGTTCCTCCCCATAATACTTCTCAAAACTGCTCCAACTGTGGAGAGAAAGTAGAAAAATCTCTATCGACGAGAACTCATGTTTGTCATCATTGTAGGTTTGTTTGCGACCGGGACTGGAACGCGGCGATAAACATTCTGCAAAAAGCTTTATATATCGTGGGGCGCACGAAAATCTACGCTTCAGGAGAAACTTCCTCTTGGTTGGTTGGAGAAATCCTGTTAGCCAACGAAGATTCGTTGAATGAAGAATCCACGTCCTTATAGGGCGTGGAGCGTCAACTCCAGGGCAATAAAATTATAGGTATCTGGGTTAGTATCTGGTTTGCCAATTAGTTCAAAAAAGAAACTGGGATATTCTTTCAGTAATTGGTAGAAGAGGGTATCAGTTTTCACCTTTTTTGCTATCAAGAAAAATTCTTTTCTCAGTTTATAGCAATTGATGTTTAGGCGCTCGAGACCTGAGAAATTCTCAGAATTTAGCTGCCAAAATTCGCTATTTTTGAGAGCAAAGTCAACTTGGTGTGAAGATTTCGCTAGTTGTTAAGCAGAGTAAAAATAAACCATTTTTAAGTTTTGGCTTGAATTTTAAATAATTTGTTTTTAGATTGCTCAAAGTTACCGAATCGGCTTAGAATTAAGCCTAAAGACAAAATCATAGCTGAGAAAACTCAAAGCCTAAAGGAAATTAACAAATTATGGTTCAACGTCCGATTATTCTTGGTATTGTCGGCGATAGTGCTGCCGGAAAAACCACCCTGACAAAGGGTATTGCTCAAGTATTAGGTGAGGAAAATGTTACGGTTATTTGTACAGATGACTATCACTGTTACGATCGCCAGCAAAGAAAGGATATAGGTATTACTGCTTTGCACCCAGATTGCAATCACTTGGATATTATGCAACAGCATTTATCTTTATTGCGAACAGGTCAACCGATCCTAAAACCAATTTACAATCACGATACGGGTAAATTCGATCCGCCAGAATACATTAAAGCGAAGAAGTTTGTAATTGTGGAAGGATTGTTAGGTTATTATACGCGAGCAGCAAGAGACTGCTATGATGTCAAAGTTTATCTAGCACCTCCAGAAGCTTTACGCGCAACTTGGAAAATTAAACGCGATACCCGTAAGCGAGGTTATACTGAAGAGCAAGTTTTAGCAGCGCTACAAAAGCGAGAACCTGACTCAGAACAGTTTATCCGACCCCAACGTCAGTGGTCAGATGTGGTCGTTACTTTTTACCCCCCCAGCGATCGCGCTGAAGAAATTGATGGACGTTTAAATGTACGCTTGGTCTTAAGACCAACTATTCCTCACCCTGACTTGATTAGACTTTTTGAAGATCAAACTCCCGAAACTAACTCTCCTGTACGTTTGGGACTCGATCGAGATATGGGTAAACCTGTAGATATCTTAGAAATTGACGGTAAAGCTACGAAAGAACAAGTTCGAGATTTAGAAAAAATACTTTGTTCGGAAGTACCTACTTTAGAAAATGTTTGTCGGGTCGATAGCGAAATTGAAATTGGTAAGGTGACAGGTACTACGGGCGAAATTCTCCAAAGTTATCCTCTTGCTTTGACGCAATTATTAATCACTTATCATATGCTCAAAGCTTCTTCTCTCTATCAAAAGTAATTTTGACCAGTGAATCATATCTGGTCAAACAAAAAAATTTGCTGAGTTATGACCAGATTTGCTGGAAAAATAGTGAAGCTGATGTTAAATCTGGTTCAGCTTTTTCATGAAAATATCATTGAAGTCGAGAAATTAGCTAAATTAAATCAATAAGCCGTTAGCAGTAACCAGCTAACGACCGATTTAAGTTAAACAAATGAGTAACTAATTTAATCTTTGGTTATCAAACCGAGAATTCTTCGATTCGGGAAAAGACTGAATCGATTTTTCCGGTACAGATACTGCGGCTTTCGGGATTTCCACAGCAGGTTGATTAATCGCTACCATTAAAGGCTCAGCAGTAGTCTCAACTTCTGGAGACTGAGCTAACCGAGGTAAAGGCGAATAAGCACCTGGTAAAACTCCGGACACTGCACCCACAAAAAGTGCAGCGATCGCCCCTCCACCCCAACAAGCAATTTTTTGCCAATGGCGCCGATCGATTTTGCGGAATACTTGCCGATTTATTTCCTCAGTAGCTTGGGTTGCTTTAGGTACAGGTAGAGTTTGTATTCCGTGACGTATTTTGAGCAGTCGGGAATATAATTGTTGTGCCTTCGGGTCGTGGTCAAGCCACTCAAGCACTTGTTTGCGTTCTGTTGCTGTCACCTCGCCATCGAGAAAAGCACTTAATAACTCGAAGCGATCGCGCTCTTGATTGTTCATTTCTACTTTTTTAGCCTTGTGCTGCTCAATTGGTTTGAGTTGATTGCGGTCAGAATTCATGGTTCCCTCACCACTTCCCGATGCTATTTTCTCAGATCTAATCCTCGAACAACAGTTCTTGAGAGCAGAGATTTTGGCCGATCATTCCTCCAAGTAATTTTGCAGCACTGTTTGCAGTCTAGCTCTAGCTCTAGCGATTCTCGATTTAACTGTACCGAGAGAAACTCCAGTGATTTGAGCGATTTCCTCATAAGCCATGCCTTCAATTTCTCTTAAGACAATGGTAGTACGGAAAACTTCTGGCAAATCAGCGATCGCTACTTGTAGTTGCTCGTAAAATTCTCGCGTAGTCAAGTTTTCGTCAGGACTAGGCAGATCTGAGGCAATTTCCCAGTCCATTTCCCCATCGCTCATAATGCGAGGTGCGTCTAAGGATAAGGGATGAGCTACTCGTTTGCGTTTGCGTAGTTCATCATAAAACAAATTGGTAGCAATGCGACTTAACCATCCCTTAAACTTAACTGGTTCTTTTAGTCGTTTAATGTTGCGGTAAACCCTAATCCAGACTTCTTGAGCAAGATCGGCGCGATCTTGCCAATCTGGAGCCAGATGGTACAAAATCTTTTCTACATGAGATTGATACCTTTGCAGTAGTTCAGCAAAAGCAGCGCGGTCAGGTTTGATTCCTTCTTGACAGCGCAAAATCAAATCATAGTTGGAGAGTTTTTCGGGAGACACCAATTTTTGAGGTGCGTTTACCTCAACTGTTGACCAGGTTGCAGAAATAGATTGACTCATTGTCTAAGAAGGGACTCGCTCTAAGATTGCTCTTTAATTAAAGACCCTTCGATGGCAAAATAGTTCCCGGAATTAGTAAAGTTCCTCTTCAATTAAAAGTTTCCGGAAGAATTTTTCTGTTCGTAGTTAGGGGCATAGGCTTTGAGTAAGTTACTTACCTGTTTGAGCATATCACTTCCTTGACCGAGTATCTGTCGTCCTTCGTTGGGACGATCCAAGTTACGAGCGATCGCTTCGTTGACTTGTTCGCCAATTAACTCTTGTAAAGTTTCTTTGGCTCGTTCTCGTTGGAAGTTAGCTCCTTCTTCTGTGGTTGCATATAAAGGAGGTAGTCGATTTAGTGCATAAGCAGCAATATCTCCTACATCGAGGACGCGATTACTCGTAGCTTCAATTTCTGCGACGCGAGCGATCGCTTCACTCAATACCAATTCTTCCATGACATTGATAAACTGTTTGCGTGGTACCGCTACGACTTCTCCTGTCAATAACGCTCCCATCAGTCGATCTAAAGCCATATACTCTTCGATCGACAGTTCGCTGGCTGTATCGCAGATTCTTCCTACCTCTGCTTCCATTGCAGGGGTTAAGTATCCGTCATGTAAAGCTTGTTCGACAATTTTTTCTATACTCATTTTTAATTGGAATTAGCAGTCTTCAAGATCGAGATCGGGCTTAACTTTTTTCATCTTTCCTTAAGTTTCGGAAAAAATCCTTAAAACAAAAAAAACTTCACGAAAACTTAAGGGGGACTAGGGATTAGGGATTAGGGATTGGGGACTGGGGAGTGGGGTTTTTACTGCATCAGTGAACAGTTGGGAGGACAAGGAGAACAAACCGATCGGGTGCTAATCCCACGTCCCTAATTCCCAGTCACCAATCCCCTATTCAACACCCTCAAACCTCCAGGGAACCGGATCTACTGCTTCTCCGTGAACGTAAAGACCCCAGTGTAAGTGGGGACCTGTAGAAGCGCCAGTAGAGCCGATCGCGCCGATTCTTTGACCTGCTTGGACGAAATCTCCCGCAGCCACGTCAATCCTACTTAAATGTAAAAAAATACTTAGAACCCCTTGACCGTGGTCAATACCTATGGTATTTCCATGAACTCGAAAGCCTTCTGCTTCTCTACCAATTAAAGCGACTCTTCCCGCCGCAGGTGCAACTACTGGCGAACCGTAGCCACCTGCATAGTCTACACCGCGATGATAGTAATCTTGAGCAAATACACCATTGTAGTAGCGACGGACACCAAAAATTGAAGAGATTCTGCCATTATTAGGTTTGAGAAATGCCCCATTCCAGTATTTTTCCGGCGTTACCAGTTGTTTAAAAGCTGCTACTTCGTTAAGTTCCTTTTCCGTCGCCGAACTATTACTGCTACCAGAAAGTGTAATTCGTTGAGTAGGAAACGATCGCGATCGCAACGAAACGGCTAAATTACTAACTTCTCCATCGCCTCTAACCTGGATTGTCAATCTCCCAGGTCGATCTAAAGGCGTAGTTGGCAATAAAGCTCGATAACGATTCGATTCTAAAGCAAAAGCCGGATATAATCTATCTCCCATTGAGACAGTTGGTGGTGAATTTGCTGTCTCGGTTTCGATCGTTACCGAAATAGTATCCCCTAACTGAGGACTTTCTGGTTTCAGTTGCACCTGCAAAGCTTTTACTGGTGCTGCTAGGACGACTATACTAGCAGCAATACCGATTAAAGGCGCAGCTTTGAACCAGCTTTTTGTCGAAATAGTTTGTTTTCTTGGCATAAACTTACCTTGCTGCTTTGGAAATTTCTGCCCAAAGCCATGCCTGAAAGGGTTTTGCTTTGAGTAGTGTAGTCTTATTTTGGCGATCGCCGGCTCCTTCAAGCTGAAATTTTAGCCAAAAACTCATCGCAGCTAAAGTCATCTATCTTGCGTGAAAATCAAAGAATAACTAGCACTAGAGTAGCACGCCGATCAACTCTTCTTGGCATGGGGAAATTATTCTTGAGGTACCAGATAAGCGATCGCCGTTCGCCAAATCAACATCTGCTGTTGTTCGCTGTTCATCAGACAAAGACACTCTGGGTCTTGCCAAAGAATCTTACCCGTTAAAATATCATTGGTAATCAGTTTAAGATGAACTTGCTTTTCGTCTCTGATATAACCTTGAATATAACGAGTACCGGGTAAATGAGTATCTAATTGAGTCATAATCTAATCTTAACTGTCAAAATAATTGCTCGTTTGTACACCTATAGCTTAACCTTTGGACAAAGCTCGGAGAGAGTTGGATGGAAATTCAGTTTACCAAGTATCACGGACTAGGCAACGATTTTATTTTGCTTGATAATCGACACTCATCACAACCAATGGTGACGCCAGAGCAAGCCATCAAGATCTGCGATCGCCATTTTGGGATCGGTGCTGATGGGGTTATTTTTGCCTTACCTGGACAAGATGGCGCTGATTATACAATGCGTATCTTTAACTCGGACGGTTCTGAACCGGAGATGTGTGGCAATGGTATCCGTTGTCTGGCTAAATTTATCGCTGAACTTGAAGGTACAAATCAACCGGGTAAATCTTATCAAATTCACACTCTCGGTGGCATGATGGTTCCTCAACTGACCGCCGAAGGACAAGTAAAAGTAGATATGGGAACGCCTAAACTCACTGCGGTCAAAATTCCTACCACAATTTGTCCTCCTGAAGAAAAAGTAATTAACCAATCTTTAGACGTAGCTGGAAGCACTTGGACTGTTACCTGTGTCAGTATGGGAAATCCTCACTGCATCACATTTATAGATAATGTCGATGACATTCCTTTAGAAATTGTCGGTCCTCAATTTGAACATCACCCGGCTTTTCCTCAGCGCACTAATACCGAATTTATTCAAGTAATCAGCCCAAATTACCTCAAAATGCGAGTTTGGGAACGAGGTGCAGGTATAACCCTCGCTTGCGGTACTGGCGCTTGTGCTTCTGTGGTTGCTGGAGTATTAACTAACAATAGCGAAAACCTCTGTAGTGTCGAACTTCCGGGCGGAATCTTGACAATTAATTGGTCGGAAATAGATCGGCGAGTTTATATGACAGGACCAGCAGAAAAAGTCTTTGTCGGAAATTATCTCGCCGATGTTGGTAATTAATCAACTAATTTGAGGAAAAATAGACACAAAGCTTTGAACTTCTGACTTGGGCATAGTCAGAATTGCACCCAAGACTGATAGCTTCAAACTAAAAGCGCATCAACCAGTAAGAAAGGGGGAATCTTTTGTGAGTGGCGGTATATATTTGATCCAGGGCGATGACCAACTGGTTGAAATGACTGAGAAACCTTATGACTCAGAAGCACTTCTACAAGATTTGCTAGAAAAATATCCTAATTTGTTAGCTGTAGACCAGTCAGACAATGGCGTACCAAGGCGTTGGTTACTCGTTAAACGCAAAATTGGGCTTCCTGCGGAAGATTTAGGACAAACTAGGTGGTCGCATAATCATTTGTTTCTCGACCAAAATGCAATTCCGACTTTGGTAGAAGTCAAAAGTAATGATGACTCGCGCTTGCGGAAAGAAGTTATTGGTCAGATGATCGAATACGCTGCAAATGCTGTGGTTTATTGGCCCGTAGAATCAATTTTGGCGCAGTTTGAATCTAATTGTCGAGATCTCAATCGCGATCCAGAAGCGGTGTTTGAAGATTTTCTGGGTGCTAATACTGATGAAGAACATTTTTGGCAGCAAGTTAAAACTAATTTACAAGCAGGGAAAGTGCGCTTGGTTTTTGTGGCGGATCATATTCCGACCGATTTACAGCGTGTGGTGGAATTCCTGAACAAGCAAATGGACCCGGCTGAGGCGATCGCTGTCGAAATTAAACAATATGTCTCTGCGGAAAATGGTTTGAAGACGCTTGTTTCTAAAGTTATCGGTCGCACGGCGGAAGCACAACAAAGAAAAGCTAGCACAACTCGCGAAAGAAGGCAATGGGACGAACATTCTTTCTTCTCGGAATACGAACTTCGCTATGGCGATGATGAAACTCTGTTGGTTCAGAAAATCTATGAATGGGTAGTTTCCTATACGCCAGATTTACAAGTTCAGTGGGGAATAGGAGATATTAATGGCGGTTTTGCTGCTAAACTTAATTTGAAAAATAGAAGAGAAAAATCCTACGAACTTTTCTTTGTGGGGATTGATGGTACTCTGCAAATTTCTTCTTCTACTTACGCGAATATGCCACCTTTTAATTCTCACCTCGAATGGCAAGAATTAAGAAATCAATTCAGTTCTATTGGTTTAGCACTTCCTTCCGATCCCACGGAAAGAAGATTTCCTAATTTCCAACTTTCTACTTTAACTGATGAATATGGTCTCGAACAAGTTCTCTCAACCTTTGATTGGACTGTTAGCAAAATTAGATCGAATCTAACTTCATAGCTAGTTTTGATTGGTCATTAGCTATTGGTTGATAACGAGAAATGAGCAAAAATAAGTTCCTTGTCGGTTCGCTATTATTTGTCTTTCTTTTTCTATTAACGCTGTTGGCGATCTTGGTAAATTATCACTTAAATCAACCGCAGTTTATGACTTCTGCTACTCAACTTTTGAGCGATCCTTTTTTACAATTACCTACTCCAACTTCGGTGCGAGTTGTTTGGTTTACTGATTTTCCTGGTAGCCGTCATGCTGTTAATTATGGAGGTAGATTGCAGCAAACTACTCCCGCATTTACGACGAAGTTATCTCGCATTCGTGAAGACCAAAAATCGCGAGTTGGTAGTCAAACTGAAGATGGTCAAATTTATCCCCAACCCGTACCGCGAGATATTTGGCGACATGAAGCAACAGTTACAGGTTTAACTCTTAGGAAAAAAGTTCCTTATCAAGTCATAAGTTGGCGCGAAAATGGCGAGGAAATTAGTAGTGGAGTGTTTTCTCTTTCTCCTACACCTCCACCAGGAAGTAACTTAAAAATTTTGTTAACTTCCGATCATCAACTGAAGCCAATGACAGCCGCGAATTTGCAAAAGGTAGCAGAAACAATTGGTCAGGTTGATGCTATTTTTATGGCTGGTGATTTAGTTGATATTCCCGATCGCGCTTCGGAATGGTTTGATGATAATCGCGGTTGTGCTTTTTTTGCTTGTCTTCAAGGTCGCGGTAATTATTTACTAGAAAAAGAAGGTATAGTAACAGTATATCATGGTGGCTCATTAATTCAAAATGCACCAATTTTTCCGGCAATTGGCAATCATGAGGTGATGGGAAGATACTCCAGTAAGCGAGATTTGAATTATCAATTTAATGACCCTCATCCTCTTTCGGTAGCGGAAAATTATTATCAGTTAGCAGCCGCCCAAATTAATCCTCGTCAAGATCCGTTAGTTAAAGAAGCATGGTTGAAAGCTAATTCTTTTAATACTGATACTTATGAAGAAATTTTTACTTTGCCGACGAATATTTCGGGACAAAATAAATATTATGCGGTTACTTTTGGGGATGTGCGTTTAATTTCATTGTTTGTGACAAATATTTGGCGATCGCCAACTTTGGAGGATTGGGCTGTAGGTAGATATCGCGAACGCACGCAAGATTTAAATCATCCGGAAAATTGGGGCTACGGACAGCACATTTTTGAACCAATTGTCAAGGGTAGTTCGCAATATAATTGGTTAGAAAAAGAATTAGCAAGTCCAGAATTTAAGCAGGCGAAATATAAAGTAGTTATGTTTCACCATCCCGCTCATACTTTGGGCGATAATATTGTTCCTGCTTATACAGATCCGCAGCAAATTATTGAGTACGATCAAAGTGGCAAAATTAAATCAATTCGCTACGAATATCCTTTAGGAGAAGATTACATTATTCGCGATCTAATTCCTCTGTTGGAAAAGGCTAAAGTTGATTTAATTTTCTATGGTCATTCTCATTTATGGAACCGTTTTGTTAGTCCGAGTGGCATGAATTTTTTAGAATCTTCTAATGTGGGTAACACTTATGGTGCTTATCTCGGCGAGCAAAAGCGACCGATACCATCAGGATATCGAGAAAAATATGTAGCAGTTGGCGACCCAAATCAATTAGAAGCAATAGTACCAACTATTGACCCTTTATTAGCTGAAAATAACCAGTCGCTACCGTATATTGCAAGTAACGATATTACTGTTTTTAGTATTTTGGATACAGGAAAAGGAACAGTAAGTAGTTACCGTTTTGATACTCGCAAACCTAACTCAGAAGTTGTTAAGTTTGATGAGTTTAGTCTCAATAAGTAGTTGATGAGGAGGAAAAATAATCTTCCGGGGAAATTACCAAGATTTTGCTTTAATTTCACCTACTGGGCGACTGAATTTATGAAGAAGATCGCGTAGGTCAAAATACAAGTATACCAGCGAGCAAGATGCTCGCACTACAGTATTTAACCATTTAGTAGCGCGATCGCGCCATCACTTCCAGGTCATTTACGCTGGCTTAGACGAGGGAAAGGTGAGTCAATTTGGTTAACCAAGATTGCCATGGGAATCATCGGCAGCATCGGGAATAAACAAATTAGCCACTGATTCCAGGTTAGGGGTGCGGTTTCAAAGAGGACATTCATCAGTCCCCACTGGCTAAACACCACTTGAAGAACAACCGCAGCAGCAATTCCGCCCAAGAGAATAGGTGCATTGGTGATAGTTCGAGACTTGCGACTCAGGTAGTTAATCAAGCTAATTCCCAATTGACTGATACTCAGCAGGTAGATAATCCGCGCAGCGACCAAAGCTTGAATCGCCATCGTACGGGCAACAGTAACATCTCCGGTGTTGGCTTTCGCCCATTCAAAGATGCCAAAAATCAGAATCCAGTTAAACACAGAAACGGCTAAAATTCGGCGTAATAACTTCGGTGTAAGCAAGGGTTCATTGGGACGACGGGGAGGCTGTTGCATTGTCCCTGGAGACTTGGGTTCAAACGCTAGGGGAACAGTCATGGTTAGAGAGTTGATCATATTCAGCCACAGCACTTGGATAGCAAGAATCGGTAAATCCCGGGCTAGGAAAGCACTGATCAGAATTGTCATAGATTCCCCGCCATTCACGGGTAAGAGAAAGGCGATCGCTTTCCGCAAATTTTGATAAACGGTGCGTCCTTCTTCTACTGCCGATTCAATCGAGGCGAAATTGTCATCGGTAAGCAGCATATCCGCCGACTCCCGTGCTACTTCGGTTCCCCCTTTCCCCATCGCAATGCCAATATCCGCTTGTTTCAAGGCTGGCGCATCATTCACCCCATCCCCCGTCATGGCAACGATTTCACCTTTGGACTGGAGGGCTTCCACCAATTGTAGCTTTTGGGCAGGAGCAACCCGAGCAAACACCGAGCCATCTTCAACCGCCTGAGCAATTTGGCGATCATCCATTTGTGCGAGTTGCTGCCCCTCAAAGGCTAAAACCTGTCCTGCGGTTTGAATTCCCATGCGCTGGGCAATTGCCCGTGCTGTGGCAATATGATCCCCAGTAATCATCTTGACCTTAATTCCGGCAGACTGACAAGTATGGACAGCAGCGATCGCTTCAGGGCGAGGTGGGTCAATCATTCCCTGCAATCCCAGAAACACTAAACCCGTTTCCAAGTCATCGTGGTCAACGGTATGCTGATGGTGAGAGACTTCTTTTTGGGCAAAGGCGAGTACCCGTAATCCTTGAGCTGCCATCTTTTCAACCATCTGCTTAATCTCGGCTGAGTCAAGGGCAGTAGGTTGACCTTCCTGATTCATCATCTGGGAACAACGACTTAATAGTGCCTCTACAGATCCCTTCACATAAATAATGCGAGACACCTCATTATCATGTAAGGTTGCCATATACTGATACTGAGATTCAAAGGGAATGGAATCTAAGCGGGCTTTTGAAGCAGATAGTCCTGATTGACTTAGACCCACTTTAGTCGCAGCAGTAATCAACGCCCCTTCCGTTGGGTCTCCCACCACTGACCATCCTTCCTCTAGTCGTTTTAATTGGGAGTCATTGCAAAGTAACCCTGACACCAGACAAGCTTCTAAGGCGGGGGGTAATTCATCCTCCAAGGGCGTTTCCGAGGAGTCACCCCCGATTAAACTCAGTTCTCCTTTCGGACTGTAACCACTTCCACTAACGCTATATTCTTGTCCCCCAGCATAAATAGCTTGGACAGTCATTTGGTTTTCCGTCAAAGTGCCAGTTTTGTCCGAACAAACCACCGTAGCACTACCCAATGCCTCCACTGCGGGAAGTTTACGAATAATAGCGTGACGACGTGCCATGCGGTTAACCCCAATGGCTAAGGTAATCGTAACTACTGCGGGGAGTCCTTCGGGAATGGCACTCACAGCTAAAGCCACCGCCGCCTCAAACATATAAAGCCAAGATTCTCCTTGTGCCAAGCCAATGACAAAGGTTAGGGTTGCTAGGGCTAAAATGACATACAGTAGGGTACGACTAAATTTAGCGAACTTACGAGTTAAGGGCGTAGTGAGGCTAACTCGGCTTTCCATTGATTTAGAAATTTGCCCTACTTCTGTGGCATTGGCAGTAGCAACCACAATCCCTCTCCCCTGTCCAAAAGTAACGAAACTTCCCGCGTAAGCCATATTGATGCGTTCGGCTAGGGGAGTATCTGGAGGTAGGGGTTGGACTGATTTCTCGACGGGAACAGATTCTCCCGTTAGTGCTGACTCATCTACCTGTAAGTTACGCACCTTCAGCAATCTCAGATCGGCGGGAACTTTATCGCCTGATGTTAGTAACACCACATCCCCCGGTACTAAATCCCGTGAAGGAATTCTTAGGGTTTGTCCCTCTCGTAGTACCGTCGTTTCGGTGGTGACAGCTTTAGCAAGGGATGCGATCGCGCCTTCGGCTTTGGCTTCCTGCACATAGCCAATCACGGCATTGATTACCGTCACCCCCCAGATCACTGCTGCATTCGTCCACGATCCTAGGAATGCTTTAACTCCCCCGGCAACTAAGAGAATATACAGGAGTGGCTGATGAAATTGTAAGAGAAATCTGAGCCAAGCGGGTTTCCCCGGCTTAAATTGTAGTTCATTCCAGCCATAGGTTTCATAACGACGGGCAACAGCTTCTGCGGTTAAACCAGTCTCTCCATCGCTATCGAAATCAGCTAAAACGTCTTGAGCCGAAAGTTGATAAAATGAACGCGACTGTTGCTGCACTGGCATCAAACTCTCCAATGGGTTAGAGGTAACTTAAACTGATAAATAAAAAACCTTTATAACCTGTAGCTCAGTTAAATTTAACCTATGTTTACAACAAAAATAATAGATTTAAAAAAAATTGTCCGACTACTTATTACTTTAATAATTAAGCATAGTAAGTTCCAGTATCATCAATTTTCCCTTGGTGAATTAGCTTAGAATCAACATGAATTTCTCCAGAATACGAAGATCCAAAATCGCTAAAGCTAATTTCCGCCCAACCGTCACTACCAGTGCGTGCTGTCCTCACACCACCCGATCCTAATGAACCGAAAACACCTGGCATTGCTGCTTTAATCCAGACTTTTACATTGGACTTACCTACATAAATTCTTGGCATAAGTTAACCCTCTAAAACTTTATGTTTAAATATAGCATAAACTTTTTGAGTTTGATTTAAGTAGAGCAGGTCTAGAATATCGAATTAGGGCGATCGCGAAACCGCGAAACTAAACATTAATCGCTACGGAAAAAGTTAATACAGTTTCGTCGATTCCCTTCAGCTTGAGAGGAGTACACTTAGTAATTTCTCGATCGTCAAGGTAATCAGCCACAGTAGCAGAAACGAGAATATTATCTGGATCGGTAGCTTCTTGAAGTCTCGCAGCAATATTAACCGCCGGACCGATCGCCGTATAATCAGATCTACCTTCACTACCAAACATTCCCACCACCGCGCTACCTTGATGAATACCGCAACGGAATTGAACCAAAGGCGGTTTACCTTCACCTCCAACAATACCTTGTTCTTGCCAACGTTGATTGAGTTTTTCCAGAGAGGAATACATAGCCCTTGCTGAAGCGATCGCGCGTCGGATTTGTTCGTGGGCTGGTAATTCTTCAGGAGCACCAAACAAAGCGATAATGGCATCACCCATAAATTTATCTACTGTACCGCCATTAGCAAAAATCGCTTCACTCATCGCTTCAAGATATTCATTGAGTAACTGAGCAATGCGACGCGCGCGCAAAGTATTCGACAATTGCGTAAATCCGACAATATCGCTAAATAAAATTGTCACCAAACGAGGTTCCGGACGCAAATCTAACTCCAGTTTCCCAGTCGCCGCAGATTTTACCAGATCTCTAGGCAAAAATCGCTTCAACACAGCTTCCGTGAGGTATTCATTGAGTTGTTGAACTCTTCGCTCATTTTCCTTCAGCGCTAGTAAATTGCGTACCTCAGCTAATAACTCGCGATCGTTAAAAGGTTTAGATAAATAAGCATCTGCACCTTGCTCCGTCCCCGAAATACGACTTGTTTCATCAGCTTTCGCTGTTAGTAAAATAATCGGAGTTCCCTTCAAATCTTCATCAGCCCGGATTGTTGCAATTAGTTCTAATCCAGAAACTAGCGGCATCATGAGATCGGTAATAATCAACTGGGGACGACGCATCTGCGCAACCTCAAAGCCACTCGCGCCATTTTTAGCGGTACAAACTCGATAACCTGCTTCCCGCAGAATTCCCCCGACATAAGTACGCAAATCGGGATTATCATCAACCACGAGAATTAAAGACGAGTTTTCTGCAACTAAGTTATCTTCGTCAGTAATCTGTTCAATTTCAGTTCCCGTTTCCAGATCCAATAATTCAGTTTCCAAATCTGCTAATTCTACCGTTGCACGAGCCGCTTGCACTTCGGTATTAACTTCCAATACCATATCCAGTGGTAAATGAGCGGTTCCGGTTTGCAGCCAAACGGTAAAAGTAGAACCTTGTCCCGGAAGAGATTCAACGGAAACTTGTCCACCGTGGAGGTTAACTAATTCTTTGACTAAAGCTAATCCCAAACCACTACCTTCGTAAGAACGATTAATCGAACCTTCAGCTTGACGGAAACGGTCAAATAAATGGGGAATTTGACTGGGTGAAATTCCAATTCCGGTATCTTTAACTTGAAGTCGCACGTGATCTCCAGCCGGTTCGAGAAAGACAGAAATTGTTCCTCCAGCTTCGGTAAACTTCATCGCGTTGGAAAGCAAGTTGTAGAGAACTTTATCAAATTTTTCCACATCCAGATAAACGCGAGGACAACTTTGAAGATTAGTGTCGAGATTTAAATCTTTTTTCTGACAGTAAGGACGAAAAGTTTCGACAATTTGCTCGGTAAATTCCAAGAGATTGCAAGGGCGAAAACTTGCTTGCATTCGCCCAGCATCGAGGCGTTGCAAATCGAGTAATTGATTAACCAAACGCAGCAAACGACGACAATTACGCAGCGCGATCGCGGCTTGTTCGGGTGGCATTCCTTGTCTATGGTTAGCGGCGGCTTCCAAAGGACCGATAGTTAAAGTGAGGGGAGTGCGAAATTCGTGGGAAACATTTTGGAAGAATTCAGTTTTTTGACGGTCTAATTCCAACAAACGTTCGGCTAAAGAGCGAGTTTTTTGGTAGAGACGCGACTGTTGGACAGCGATCGCTGCTTGGGAAGCTACAGCTTGAGCTAAGTCAATATCGGCATTACTCCAACGTCGAGCGCGATTATTTTGGCGTAAGGAAATACTACCAATAATCTTGCCATCAACAATGAGCGGTACTAATAGCAAAGCACGAGTTGGCGATCGCAGAGGCAAATCGAAACCCTGCATTTCTGGAGAAGACTCCATATCTTGTAACACTACTGGCTGTTGGGTACTAATTAATTGTTGCAATACAGGATTGCCAGTAATGGGAACATAAGATTGCGGCAATTGCGATCTGGCATTTTGCTTAGTCCCGAAATCTTGAGACTTAACTAAATTTTGCCGATTTTCCTTTTTTAAATACTCAGGTAAATTATTTTTGCTCTTCTCTTGGTTAAACTGCGAGCGATCGTCAGATTCCATGTCAAATTCAGCAACAGAAAACCCGGAATCAGTAGTCGCATCGTACAAACCTACACATTGGACATATTCATCTGATTCTGTCCACAGCGATAAAGCACAACCATCCACTTCTAAAGCTTGTCCGAGTTGAGTAGTAATCGCGGTAAAAATTTCCTGGGGGTCGAGGGTAGAACGAATCGCTGTAGTAATTGTATTCACCAAAACTTCCCGTTTCGCCAAAGCTTTAACTTGCTCATAAGAACGAGCTTGAGCGATCGCTAAAGCGGCTTGATCGGCTACCATTACTGCTAGTTGAATTTCATCATCTTCCCAAACTTGAGGTTGTCCGCATTTATGCAAAGCCAGAACAGCCATTAATTCAAGCTGAAATATGAGCGGTACAATCAAACTCGAGCGAATATTTGCTCGTTGATAAGCTTCTCGACGCTGTTGAGTTTCCGGGTGATTATTTTCCCAACAGTTTTCTGGAGAAACTTCATCCTCAGATAAAGCATGACCTCCTTCAGCTTCCACATCATTAATAACTTCAATATCTTCAGTTTCCCAAACTGTCAGAGCAAGAATTTTGGCTTCTATCGTCGGAATTCCCGCTTTTTGATAAACAAAACTTTGTTCGTAACCAAGTAAAGGTTGGGAACCAGAACGCAACAAACAAATGTCTACCTCCAACATATGACCAATAGTATTCACAATAGTTTGTAAAACTTGGCGTAAGGGCGAATCTCCAAAACGTCCATATTGGGCATTTCTAATTGTGTTTGTCACCGAGTTAAGTAAAGACTCCCGACGCAACGCCCTACCTAACTCTTCAGTTCGTACCTTCAAAACATTGTGAGTATCTAGAGCTTGACGTACTACGTTTTTTAGTTCCTCAGCTTGCCAAGGTTTTGTAACAAACTTAAATACTTTACCTGTATTAATCGCCTCAACCAAATCCTCAACATCGGTATAGCCAGTTAAAATAATGCGGATAATATCAGGATATTGGACGGCGGTGAGACTAAGAAACTCCGTTCCCGTCATTTCTGGCATTCTTTGGTCAGAAATAATTACCGCCACTTCTTCTTCACAAGCGAGAATTTCTAATGCAGCAGGACCGCTTTCTGCTCTGAGGACTTTATATTCTCGATGGAATGTCCGATAAAGCAGATCGAGGTTGTCTGGTTCATCATCGACAATCAAAATTTTCGGTTTTCTACTGCTGTTTTGGGATTTCATTTATGCACCAGTCTCCTGCTGCAATTGTTCGTCTTGAGTAATTTGGTTGATTTTCATCTTTTATTCGGCACAATCTACTGTGACAGATAATTTTTCCACAGAGTAATAACCAGAAAAATTTGTTTTCCATCACAATTCCGAAAAACTAAAATCAAAAATGATGACGTGCGTTAAATGAGTTTCAGGGTGATTCTCCTAATGGTAGCCGCGATCGCTGGTGGTTCAATCTAGTTTAGGCAAGGTTTTCCTGGGTAGACTGCTTTCAAATATTTAATTTAACCGAGCAGGCTCTACTCTTGGTGAACTACCCACACTTCTCTTAGAGTCTGCATAGAGTATTACTCTCAATGGGCGAGCTTGAGGATACACTTCTTACCATAGTATCTTCCTTATTGGGGATTGGGGACTGGGGTTTCACTGACCAGTTATCAGTTACCGGTGAACAGTCGGGATTGTCAATGGGAGAAATGATGGAGTTAGAAGCACGACAGATTCGAGGGTAAACTGGTAACTGCTCATTGGTCAGGTGTTCGCTGCTAACTGATATGATTGAGCTTGCTGGCAATAGTTCTTAAAAAGCTACAATCAGAAAAAGATGTTCTTGAGAGCAATTAGTTAAGCTAGATTTAGCTTATTATTGCTTTTAATGGGCATTGTGGCTCTCAGCGCGAGTTTTGGCAACTTCGTATTAGCTTTTAGCTTCAGATGTTGGAGGGATGGTGAACTCCTGCTTTTCTTACTTAAAATCTAATGAACCAGTAGCAGCAGGTTCGACACTCAAAGCTGACGGATTATTTATTCGTGCTGCTCGTCAGGGGGATCTCCACGGTCTCGCTTCAGTTTTGGCTGAAAGTTTTCATTCTCAGTCAGGATCGCTGGGTTGGGTTTACCCGATCTTGAAATTGGGAATTTATGAAGACTTACGCACTCGTTTGCGTTCTTGTTCGCCTCATTACCTTTGCTTAGTAGCGATCGCGACGGGAACTGATTCTGCAAAAAGCGAGCAAATTGTCGGCACAGTGGAAATGGCTTTGCGTTCTGATTCTTGGTTTGACCCGGACTCAGCTCATCTATATATTTCTAATTTAGCTGTCTCGGAATCTTATCGCAGACAGGGTATTGCCCGGCGCTTACTCGCTGGCTGCGATCGCACGGCGATGGAATGGGGATTTAACGACCTTTATCTTCATGTACTGGAAAATAATGCTCGCGCAAGGCAACTTTATCATCGCTGTGGTTATCGACTACAGCAAGTTGAATCTAGTTTAGGAACTTGGCTATTTCAGCGCCCTCGCCGTTTGTTTTTACACAAATATCTCAAATCTACTACTTCTTAAGCTTCGAGCGCTTAAAATTAAATCAACAGCAGTTATCGAAAAGATGGCGCGGGAAAATCTCGCACTTCAAAACACTGGATGCGCCTTGGAACTTAGCTTTCTTTTTGATGCCGAGGATGCCAGCATAAATTCATGGCAGGTTGTCGATACCATGATAATTTTTGATTTAAATGTCAAAGGCTACGTTTGTCTCCTCTGCTAGTTCTTAACCGGATGACCGATGCTACCGAATACTCTCAACCGTTCCCAAAACCACGAGCAAGAAGATTTGCAAGCTGAGAAGATTCTCTCTCAATTACAGAATAAACAGCTTTTAGTGGTTAATAGTCGTCGTCGTAATGGATTGATTATCTATAAACGCTATCATGCTGAATTTGCTGGACCTGGATCGGCTGTAGGTGGTTTTTTAGACTTAGATGCAGTGGGAGTGCTTCCTGTGGGTAGTCTGTCATTAGTCGTTCCCCCCTCTTCTGAAGAAAAACAGCGAGCTTATTTAATTCGACGGCAATGGATTCGTTTGACAAAACAAATTACCGATAATCCTGTACCATTACAACGGGCGCAAATGATTCTCAATCAATTTGAACATTTTTTCGATCCGGAAACTGTTGCTAAGTTACCCGATCGCGCTTTTGCTCTGATGATAGGAGTTTTACCCCAAACAATTCGCAAGGTTCGCAATCCAGAAGAGCGCTTGGATGTTTGATTGGTTAGGGATTGGGGATTGGGGATTAGGGATTAGGGATTAGGGATTGGGGATTGGGAAGATAAGGAGGAATTAGCGGATAAACTTATAACTCACCCCAGTCACCAGTCCCCAGTCCCCAATCACCAGTCACCAGTCCCCAATAATCTTTGGATGGTGCGGGTATTTTCTTCGGGAGTCCCAACAGTAATTCTTAAACCTCCACCTGTATGCCGAATTAATGTTCCTTGGGCTTTGAGAGCGTTGGTTAGTTGTTTCAGTTCTTCGTGGGGATCGGTAGTGGTATTTTTGAGTCGTAGATAGATAAAGTTAGCGTCGCTGTGCCAAACTTTGAAGATCGGATTTTGAGATAAAGCTTGAGATAATCTGTCTCGTTCGCTGAGGATTTTGGCGATCGCTGGTAAAATTAACTGGCGATTTTCGAGTGTCAGTAAAGCTGCGGCTTGGGAGGGAGCTGGCAAATTGTAAGGAAGGCGAACTTTCTCCAGGATAGCGATTAATTCTGGATTGGCGATCGCGTAACCGACTCGATGTGCGGCTAATCGAAATGCTTTGGAAAATGTTCGCAAAATAATCCAATTGGGATGTTTTTCTAATTCTCCTACCACCGAAGTTTGACTGAATTCAAAATAAGCTTCGTCGATAACTACTAAAATTTGTGCGGGTAAATTGCGTAACCAATCTAATTCTGCTTCGGTGAGAGCATTAGCTGTGGGTGAGTTAGGATGAACAACAAATATAACTCGAATTGGTGGATTATTTGTTTGCTGGAGACTCGCTTGTGCTGTCGCTAAATCAATGGCAAAATTAGTTTCTGAACGTCCTACTGTCACCACTGGAATTCCGAGAGTTTGGGCGATAATCTCGTACATGGAAAAAGTCGGATTAGCCACCAAAATCGAGCCTTCACCGCGTAAACAAGTAGCAATCAAAATTGAGCGAATTAATTCATCAGATCCGTTACCAATCGAAAGGCGATCGCTGGTAATTATCTGAGGCAAATTAGCTGATTCATTCACATATTCAGCCAAAACTTGTTTAATCTTTTCATGACTACCATCTGGATAGCGATTTGTCAATATATTTTGCTGATAAATTTCTGCCAATTTCTGCTTTAACTCAATTGGCAAATCGTAAGGACTTTCATTAGTATCAAGTCGATCGATTGGTGCTGTAACTTTTCCACCTGGATGAGGAGTATAAGCAGTAAATTGAGCTAAATCTGAGCGAATAAAATCGAACATGAATGATTAATTTTAATAATTTATTGTTGCTTTTTTGTTTGTTTTTTGGTAATAAATAGTAACTGTTAACTGGACAAAAAATTAAGTCTTAATCGACAATTTTACTACATATTTAATGTTGAGTTATCAGAGTAATAATTGTCACCTCTGGCGGACAAAAAAAGCGTCCCGGGAAATAAGTTCCCAAACCACGATTAACGTAAAGTTGATTATTCCCGATGCGATGAAATCCTTGCGCCCATTCCCAGTGTCTCATAACTCTAGAACATTGACGCAAATAAGGAATAAATAATTGTAATGGTTGAGGTGTAATTTTTCGCATTGGTTGGATTAATTGGGCTGCCGATCCAAATCCAGGAATTACTACCTGTCCCCCATGAGAATGACCCGAAAGTTGTAAATCGACTCGCCATTTTTGGAGGATTTCTGCTGTATCGGGATTGTGAGACAAAACAATTCGAGGAGTATTGGGATCTAGTTTACTAAAGACTGGTTCCGGACGAAACTGTCGCGACCAAAAATCAGCAAGTCCAACAATAGGTAAATGTTCTCCGAGAGGATAAGCAATTTCATTCCATAATACTTGGATACCAACGCGAGTTAGAGCTTGAGTGACTAAAGCTTTAGAATGCAAAAAGTAGAGATCGTGGTTTCCCAAGCAAGCGAAAATACCTAACTTACTTTCTAGGTGTTTCAACCGCAATACTAAGCTGTTGATGGGTGTAGGATCGTCAGTGACGTAATCTCCGGTAAGTAAGATTAAGTCAGGGTTTTCTTGGTTAGAGATTTCGATAGTTTCTGCGAGAAGGGTTTCGGAAAGTCCATCATCGTAGTGTAAATCTGACAGATGAACGATTTTCGTACCTTGTAAGGATGGTGAGAGATCGGCGATCGCTACTGTAATCCTTTCTACACTTAATGGTCCAGACCAGATCGACGGCATTACTTTTGTTTACTCCCCAGACAACCGCGCTTCTAGGATAGCTTAATTAGTTGTTGCGTAGTAAGGACTCAGTTAGTAGTGAGGGCTTTAGCCCGAATATTTCTTAGTTAGTAGTGAGGGCTTTAGCCCGAATATTTCTTAGTTAGTAGTGAGGGCTTTAGCCCGAATATTTCTTAGTTAGTAGTGAGGGCTTTAGCCCGAATATTTCTNGTCCTTACTACGAACAGTTGGCGAGTAATTCAAGAAATTAGAGGACTAAAGTCCTTACTACGAACAGTTGGCGAGTAATTCAAAGAATTAGAGGACTAAAGTCCTTACTACGAACAGTTGGCAAGTAATTCAAAGAATTAGAGGACTAAAGTCCTTACTACGAACTAACTTAAATTAAAGCGATCGCCGGAAATCGAAAAACTTTTTAAACAGATTTTGTTGCCACTGTTTTTGGGCGTATTTTTGTTTGGAAAGTTGCAAGGCTGCTTTACTATTAACCTCCGATAAAGTCGGATAAACGTGAATACCTGAAAGGGCAGAAACTTTCAGTTTATGGGACATTGCTAAAACAACTTCGTGAATTAATTCCCCTGCGGATTTACCGACAATATGTGCGCCGAGAATTTCACCGTTACTGCGACAAATTATTTTGGCAAAACCATGAGTTGCAGCTTCGGCTTGGGCGCGATCGACATTAGCAAAGTCTTGTTTAAGAATATGAACATCATTATATCTTGCTTGAGCTTGTTTTTCAGTTAAACCAACGCGGGCTAACTCTGGTTCGGTAAAAGTTGCCCAAGGAATTACGCGATAGTCAACTTTATTAAAGGGAAAAAATAAAGCATTTTTTAAGACAACGACGGCTTCATGACTGGCGACGTGAGTAAATTGATAACCGCCGATTACATCGCCACAAGCATAAATTCGTTTATTACTTGTTTGCAGTTTTTGGTTAACTTTAATCCCTTTTTTGCCAAATTCTACGCCAGCAACTTCTAAGTTGAGAGTATCAATGTTGGGCGTTCGTCCTGTAGCAACTAAAATTTCCTCAACAATTATTTTCTGAGTTCCTGCGTCAATATATTTTTTCCCATCGATAACTTCTACTCGTTCGGCGCGGATATTTCTCAGCAGACGAATACCTTCAGATTCTAACTGTTTTTCAACTACTATTGCTGCATCAGGTTCTTCTTTTGGTAAAATATGAGAACTGCTAGAAATAATGGTTACTTGTGACCCCAAACGATGAAAAGCTTGTCCGAGTTCGCAACCAATGGGACCGCTACCAATAACAGCTAAAGATTCGGGTTTTTTGGGGAGGGTAAAGACTTGTTCGTTAGTTAAATAACCTGCTTCTTTGATACCTTTAATTGGTGGAATAGCGGGACGAGAACCTGTAGCAATAACAAAAGCGCGGGCTTGCAATTGACGGGAGTTAACTTCAAAGGTAGATTTGTTGATGAATTTACCAGAACCGAAGATAACTTCAACGCCAAGATTCTCAAATCTTTCTGGCGAGTCGTGAGGTTGAATGGCAGCGATCGCGTTTTGAACGTGGTCGATTGCTTCGGCGAATTTAATTTCTGGCGGGTTAGTATAAATCCCAAAACGCGAACTATTTTTAACATCGTAGGCGATACGGGAAGCGTGAATTAAAGATTTAGAAGGTACACAACCGTACCAAAGACAGTCACCTCCCAGCCGATCTTTTTCTACTAAAGCGACTTTGGCGTTAAGTTGTGCCGCTACCGCCGCAATGACTAAACCACCAGAACCACCACCAATTACTACCACATCGTAATCAACTGCCATAATTTTGTTTACCTTTTTCAATAAAAAAAATTTTGCTTGAATATAAAGGGCTTTAATTGTTTTGTAGCTTACGAAAATTAATTTGGGCTGAGAGGTGAAGTGTAGCGGGAAAAGTAAGTAGCGATCGCCAAACCTTTAGCTTCGTTTCCGGAACTGACAGTAAATCTATGCTGATAATGGGATAGGAAGCAGTACCCAAAATACAGATTAGGTTATGGCTTGGGCATTAGGACAGGAGTTGCAGGCAGGACAGTACGTTATCGAAGCGGTATTGTCTAGAGGTGAAAATAGCATTATTTATCGGGTAAAAGCAAGAAACGGGCAAATATACGCCCTGAAAGCTTTGAATAAGAATGAGTTGGAGAGTGATTTCGATCTCGCCCAAAAAGAGTTTTTTGCTGAGGTACAACGTCTTCAGCAATGTCAGCATCCGCAAATTATCCGCTTGGAAGATGTTATCCAAGAGGGGAAGCTGTTTGGAATGTTGATGGAGTACATTCCTGGGGAAACTTTGGGGCGTAGGGTGGCGAATCGCGGGATTTTGCCGGAGAATGATGCTTTGCGCTATATTCGGCAAATTGGTGAGGCGCTAATTGCGGTTTATAAGCAGGGTTTTGTCCATCGGGATGTGAATCCGCGTAATATTATTTTGCGCCCAGATGGGAAAGAAGCGATTTTGCTGGATTTTGGCAAGGCGCGAGAGTTTAGCCATCCGAGGGAAACAGATGTTTATAGTTTGGCGGCAACGCTGTATTTTCTTTTAACCGCAGAAGTTCCGCCTTCGCTGCCAAGACGTAGATTAGGAGAAGGTTTGATTGCGCCGAAGCAGTTAAATCCTAGCGTCAGCGATCGCCTGAATCTGGCTATTTTACAAGGCATGGCTTTACAACCTTCGCTACGCCCTCAGTCGATGGAAAGATGGCTAAATTTGTTGGTTGGGGCAAGACAACAATTACTGAGTTCTACCCCAGAAATAATACGTTCTCAGTTGCCTGTAAATGAGTCAGCAATCATCCCGATTGAGGCTTTTCCTCTAAAAACTATCAAACCCGTCACTGAACCTACTCAGGTCGTTAGTTTGCCGTGGGGATTTCTTGCCGTTAGTGGGGCATTTTACGCGATCGCGGGTTGGTTATTGGGGAAATATTTTCCGCAGCCTGGTGCGATCGCGGCGGCGATGGTATGGGCTGGTGTTTGGGCTTGGAGTTGGGCTTGTGTGTGGATGTTAGGTTGGATTTGGGCGATCGGTTGGGGAATGGCGATCGCCTTTGCTTGGGCTGCAATTTGGACTTGGGGCTTAAAAGTTGCTTTGAATTTGCCTTTTGCTTTGGCTGTGGCTGTCTCGGTGGCTTTACCGGTGGCTTTTATTTGGGCTGAGGCTTTATTTGAAGCGGGAAATAGGTTAAATCGTTATTTCCGCAAGTTAGATACCATGTTGATTTTATCTTTAACTTCTTGGTTGGGTTTAGGTTTAGGTTGGTTGGGGCATCACTTTACTTTTGGTAGTTGGTAATATAACAACGAACAGTAAACAACAATCGGAGTCTATGCTAGCAATGTTTTCCGAAAATAAGGATGTTCTAACCAACTCGTTCTCTGCTATAGTTATTTTTCTTGCCTCAGTTTAGCTAGAAAGATCCTTGACAATTCACTGATTTTAACGGAAATAAAACTACTTTCATGGTTGAATTAAATATTGCCGCTTTTGGCTTTTGGCAACATTGTGCATCTTCTCTACTTTTATATCAATCTGTATTAAAAAATGAAGTTGGACAAGCTTTTTTAGAACTTTTAGATAGTTTTGGACAAAGAAATGCGCGTATTTGTCGCACTGCTTATGGGAAATGGTTTCAAGCTTTAGCCAACCAAAATAAAACTTGGCAAGATTACTTAATCGAGCGAATTTTATTAGATGATAATCCTTTTTCGCGGCAAGTCCAACAAGCAGATATTTCAAATTTACCACCTGCTTTAGTTGCGGCAGCTAAATACGATCTGCAAGCTTTACAAAATTTGGCAAAATGCCGCAGTCAACAACTAACAAAAGGCGTACAATTTATCGCTAAATTAAATGCCGGACAATCTTTACTTAACTTTGAGGAATCACTCGAATATAGTCTTTTGGCTGAAGAATATACAGCAGAATTAGAAACTTTAGGTATTAATAACTTTAACGAACAAGTAGCAGATTTAGCCCAAAATCTTGCCAGAATTCAGCCCATCGCTTGGGATTTAGAAACAAACTCAAACAGCTTTCTTCATCAGCAAAAAAATTGGGCAGATGCAATTCCCGAATTAGCCAGATACTATCAAGAAAAGGGTACAGGTTTATTTGCCCAGTATAAAGCTTTACGCTGGCAACAAAATCAATTAATTGGCATTCCTAATCCAGATCCGATCCAATTAGAAGAAATTGTTGGTTATGAATACCAAAAAGAAAATTTATTAAAAAATACCGAATTTCTTTTAGCTGGATATTCGGCTTTGCACGTACTTTTATATGGCAGTCGCGGTTCGGGTAAATCCTCTTTAGTCAAGGCTTTGTTACAAAAATTTAGGGATAGTAAATTGAGATTAATCGAGGTCGCAAAATCCGAATTAAAAGACCTACCTATAATTGTCGAAAAACTGCGTAATTTACCACAGAAATTTATTATTTTTGTAGACGATTTATCCTTTGAGGAAGACGACGAAGCTTTTAAAGCCTTAAAAGTAGTTTTAGAAGGAAACGTAACCGCCAGGGCGCAAAATGTAGTCGTTTATGCAACCTCAAATAGAAGACATTTAGTTAGGGAATTTTTTCGCGATCGCCCGCGTCCCCGCGATAACGATGAAGTCCACCCTTGGGATACAGTCCAAGAGAAACTCTCATTTAGCGATCGCTTCGGTTTAACTCTTACCTTTGAACCAGCAAATCAAGACACTTATTTGGAAATTGTCCGCCATTTAGCTAAGTTAGAAAAGATAGTAATTAGCAACGAAGAATTAGAATTTCAGGCTAAACAATGGGCAACTCGACATAATGGTAGATCGGGACGTACCGCCAGGCAATTTATTGATTTTCTCCAGGCAGAATTAGGAATTAACCACAGATGAACACAGATAAACGCGGATAATTAATTTATTTTAATATTCAGAGAAATTACGTCTATCATTGTTAGGTAAATCTCGATTGGGTTCTCGCATGAGGATACCATCTTCAAGGTAAGCAATGCGATCGCCAACGTCTTTAATTCGAGGATCGTGAGTTACCATCACCACAGTAGTGTCTTCTTCTTTAGCTAACTTACACAGTAACTCGATTACAGCGTGTCCGCTATGAGAATCTAGCGCGGCAGTCGGTTCATCTGCCATAATTATTTTCGGCTTACCAGCCAAAGCCCGCGCGATCGCCACACGCTGTTTTTGTCCCCCCGATAAATCGCGAGGCAAATTTTGCAGTTTATCAGCTAATCCTACTTCTTCTAACAGAAATTGCGCTTCACTTTTAGCGGCTTTTCCCTTAATTCCCTGTAAATTAAGCGCTAATTCCACATTTTCCTTTGCAGTAAGCGCCGGAAACAAATTAAAACCTTGAAAAATAAAGCCAAGATTGTGTAGACGAAAACGCGATCGCTGTTGGGGCGACATCACGGTAATATTTTCTCCAAGTAACTCCACCTTACCCGTCGTCGGTGTCAGTAAACCCGCCAAAACCGACAGCAACGTCGTTTTCCCCGAACCCGAAGGACCCATCAACAACTGAATTGTACCCGGTGGAATCTGCAAATCAATACCTTGCAAAGCGCGAAAACGTTGCTTTCCCGACTGGAAAACCATTTCAATCCCATTACAAGCGATCGCAATTTTTTCTGTTTGGTTTTGTTTCAATGCTTTTACGGTAGAAGCAGCCCGTTTTTTACTTTCTAAAACACTCATCACACCAAATTATCTTAAACGCGTACACGAAGCCATGCCAGAGGCTTATCGTCAGTTCGTAGTTGCATTTTCACGCTAAAATGTTCCATTCTTGACAAACTTGATTTTCAGTTACGCGATTTTTATCATAAATCACCTAAATTGTCAGTAAAAATCATCAAACAAACTTAGCGCCCTTACTTTGCGTCTTAGCGTCTACTCTACGAGAACGGCTCCGCCGAATGCGAGACAAAAACCCCCTTCAACTTAAGCCTTAAAAACGATCGCCGGATCGACTTTCGTTACTCTTTGAATCGCAAAAAAAGCCGAACCCACACACATAACTACCGTCACTCCAAAAACCAGTATGGCAGTTGTCGGAGTAATCAGAATTAAAATACCCTGAGTAGCCGCAGCCCAGGTACTAATGCCCAAACAAAGTGCCAAACTAGGAAAGTAACCTAATATTGCCATCAACAACGCTTGTTCGATAATAATCCCATAGATATATTTATTTGACGCGCCCATTGCTTTGAGAGTGCCAAATTCTTTAATATGACTCGATACAGAAGCATAAAGAATTTGTCCCACGATCGCAATCCCGACAATTATTCCCACCGTTGCACCTAAACCGAGAATAAAGCCAATTCCCGTTCGTTGTAGCCAAAAAGTACGATTCAAATTCGCAATTTCTTCTTTCGTAAACGCGCGAGTATCGGGTAAATTTGCTTCTAATTCTGCTTTCACCTTGTCAATATCCGCATTATCATCTACAGAAACTAAAATAAATGTAATCGAATCAGCCGCGTCTAATGCTGCGGGTTTGGGAGGTAATTGATTTTCGGGTGTTTTAATCCGAATATTACTACATTCGATTTCCCCAGAATCGGAACTCAGTTTACAATTTAAACTTGATTGAAAACCCGAATTAAGATAAGTATTGGCATTTGACAAGGAGGTGAAGACAAAGGTATTAGCAGTTATCGAAGTATTTCCTCGCGTCATCCCAACAATCTGCACTGGTAAAGTGTTAATTTCGGCTCTTTCTTGCATTTTTTGGACATTTAAAGTCTTCAAATTCAGTTCGTCTACCATTACCGCATAAGGCTGATTTAGATCGTCAATATTACCCTGAGTAATGTTTTCTGGCTTAAATAATTGTCCTTGGGGATCGAAAGAAATCAACCGCACCAGTGTTATTTTGTCATTCTTATCTAACCAAACCGCCGTGTCAAGAATTAAAGCTTCGGCTCGTTTTACTCCTGACAACCTTTGGGATTTGGTTAAATAATAATAAGGCATTGGTAACTGTTGATCCAAGTTGATTATCGTTTTATGAACTACCCAAATATCAGCCGGCGAATCTTCAATCAAATCGGTTGTCGAACGAGCAAAACTATTAAAAATTCCCGTTTGAATTGTTACTAAACTGACGGCAAACATGATTCCCGCTTGAGCAACTAAAAAACGAGGAATATCTTCAAATAAGGTTTTTCGCGCAAGAGAAGCCATAATCTATTTAACCGCAATTTCTGATTTTTTCTAAAATTTTAACTTAAGACTTTAGCCGGAAAAAATTGGTCTTCATTGATTATTTTTTTGTTCTTCTACTAACAAGAGTAAAATATGTCATTTACCTATTTTCGCACTGTACGCTTATCAGATACCGACGCTGCTGGTGTTGTCTATTTTGCCAATGTCTTAACATTTTGTCACGAAGCTTATGAAGAGTCTTTAGCCCACACGGGAATCGATCTCAAAACCTTTGTCGGGAACTCCGAGACAGCAGTTCCCGTCATCCATAGTAGTGTAGACTTTTTTCGTCCTTTGTTTTGTGGCGACAAACTTCTGATTACCCTCACACCTCGACAAATCAGCCTCAACGAGTTTGAAATTTATTACCATATTTCAGCCAATTTGTCAAGAAAAGACCAAGTAGCAAAAGCCCATACTCGTCACGTTTGTATTAATCCTGGAAGTAGAAAAAGAGCAAATCTACCGGAGGCTCTGGTTAACTGGCTGAAGTTATTTTAAAGGAGCAACGGCGCGATTGGGCGATCGCGCCGATTGCTAATTATTTTGTGTAGTATATAAGTATTATGCAGACCGGGCGCTACCAACAAAATCTAATTAAATTACCGAACTTTGAAAGCTTTGGCTATCAAGTGAAACAGCAATTAGGACACAATTATCAAGGAGGAAGAGTTACTTATCAAGCAATTAATTTAGCCACAAATATCGCTGTAGTTATCAAGCAATTTCGCTTTGCAACCAGTAACAGCGACTGGTCTGATTGTAAAGCAGTCGAGCGCGAAATTCAAGTGCTACGCAGTTTAAATCATCTGGGAATACCTCGCTATTTAGATTCATTCGATCCTGGTGAGGGAATTTGCTTAGTGCAGGAATACAAACACGCTCAACCTTTATCAACTCCGCGCAGTTTTGCTTCGGAAGAAATTAAGGAAATTGCGGTGAAAATTTTAGAAATATTAGTTTATCTGCAAGAGCGAATTCCGCCAGTATTTCACCGCGATCTCAAGCCAGAAAATATTTTAGTTGATGACGAATTAAATGTTTATTTAGTAGACTTTGGTTTTGCCAAAATTGGTGGAGGATCGATCGCCGCTAGCAGTATTCATGCGGGTACATTTGGCTTTATGGCTCCCGAACAATTATACGATCGCGAGTTAACCAAAGCAGCAGATTTGTATGGTTTGGGTGCAACTTTGATTTGCTTGTTGACGCAAACGAAGTCTACTCGTATCGGTGAATTAATTAATTTAGCGACGAATCAAATTAATTTTCAGCATTTAGTCAGTCAACTCAGTTTTCGTTTTATTGAGTGGTTAGAAAATTTAGTTCAACCCGATCCCGAAAAGCGTTTTCCCAGTGCTGAAGCTGCTTTAGCTGCACTGCAACCTCTTTATGTAATTCGCACTCCCGAAGTTGAACTTTCGGCAACTAGCTTAGAATTTGAGTCTCAACATATCGGCGAAAAACTAACTAAAACTGTTACTATTACAAACTCAATTCCCGAAACACTTTTAGAGGGAAATTGGCAGGTTGCTCCTCATTCGAGCGATCCACCTCATACACCAGATTATCATTTCTGGATTTCGTTTCATCCTCGTCAATTTAGGAGCAATTCAATTCAATGTAAAATTCAGATCGATACCAGTAAATTAAAAGCAGATAAAGTTTATCGGCGAGTGCTTTTACTGCATACAAATGCCACAAAGTCAACCCAAATTGTGACTTTAAAAGTGAAAACTGCACCCTTGCCGATCGCCAAAAAAAAGCTACCTTGGTTTTGGTTGTCGATGTTGCTAGTTTTTTCAGCTTTTGCACCCTATGAAATTAAGCTGTTTAGCTTGGTAATGGAGAAAGTAATTGAAACAATAAATAATATTTGGTTGTGGCAAGTGGGCTTTTAGCTATGGAACAAGTAATACATTTAATAATTGTTACTGGTTTGTTAATTTGGATTTTATATAACATTTCCAATTGGCTAATCAAAATAATTTTAATTATTGGCGCGATCGCCTTGGGATCGCTTGCCATTGCAGTAATTCCCGCCGGAGTTATTTGGAGTTTTCGTCAAGTTTGGCAACAAATACGTCTAGACAAATCTCAACGAATTTTAGCCATATTTTTACCAATTGTAACAGTGTTAGCCGGAATTAGTCTCGGCTTATTTTGGCAACTAGGATTTACTAATCTTTGGATACCAATAGCAATTTGTTTCAATACTTTGCCCTTGTTAACTATTCTTGTATATCGCCCCATTCAGCGATTAAGCCTCATCCGCCAGTATCGCGAAAGCGAACGAGATTTAATTAGTCCATAATAGAAATAAAGGAGGGAAAAAAGATGCTTAAATCAAAATGGGGAAAAGGCGCGATACGCGCCCGGCGCGTCGGCGGAGCCATCGCGTTAACTCTTCTTTCCGGTGTCATGGTAGCCACCAACCCCAACCAACAAGCTTACGCTGAATATGCTTCCGAAAAGCTAGTCAGCCAAATTCAAGACGCTACTTGTCAACAGCGAGAATTACCGCAATTTCTCCAAGGCGTATTTGATGGCGCAGGGGATATTTGTCGTAACGCGATCGCTAGTAGTGGTAATGTCGTTAGTTTGCCAATTCAAGCCATAGTTAATCGCACAACTACACGCCAAAATTTCGTAATTTTGAGCGTTTATACCACCGAACTTCCCAACACAAAAATCACCAGTTTAGGCGCATTCGGCAACTTTATTACTTTTTAAATCTAGGGTGGGCAATGCCCACCTTATACTAAGTTGCACTTAAATATAGTAGGGGTTTAGAGACTAAAATATTTAACTGAATGAAATATCTAGATACAATCATTTAATCTTACGTCATCCTTCGCTTCGCTCAGGATGACATTTTTCCACATTATCATCTTACAAGGATACTATCTCTGGATGTAACTTGATATTAGTTAGGATAAAATAAGTTTAATGAAGGTTAACTTAAAATGAAACCCGTTAGACTTTCCGCTCATGCTAGAGGTTACTTAAATAAACGAGGATTTACTGTAGCAGAAGTTGAAGAAGCTATCCGTACAAGTTCATGGTCAATCGCAGACCGAGAAAGGTTACAATGTCGAAAGAATTTTTCTTTTAATCAAGAGTGGAATGGCAAATTTTACACGACGAAACAAGTTAAACCTATCTTTGTAGAAAAAGATACAGAAATCATTGTGGTTACTGTCTATACATATTATTTTTAAGAGGAGATTTTTACTGTGAAAATTAGCTACGATCCCGAAGTGGATGCTTTGAGTATTACTTTTATCGAAACAACTGTTACTACCAAAGAAGTAACTGAAGGTATTGCAATAGATTATGACAGTAATGGACAAGTAGCGGGAATTGAAATTTTAGACGCTACCAAAAATTTAGGTGGCAAAGAAACTCTCCGTCAAGTGATTGTTGAAGGAGTTATGGTTTAAAAGTAAATAATGAAAATTCGTTATAGTATTATTATTCAATGGTCAGAACAAGACAAGTGTTATGTGGTTAGCTTTCCTGAATGGGGAGATGGTTGTCACACTCACGGAGATACCTATGAGGAAGCACTAAAAAATGCTCAAGAGGTGTTAGAACTATTGACAGAATCAGCGAAAGAAAACGGCGAAAAGTTACCTGAACCGAAAACCTTTGGTAGTTCAATTCAGGTAGCTTAAAATCAAGGTGAAAAAGTTAATTTAGTTTTCTTTTACCGAGTGCGATCGCTGCCGATCCCGTGACGACTAAACTAGCTCCGAAAAAGCCGAGAATGGTTAGGGGATTGGCAGCAATTAAACTGGGTATTAGCCAATCAAGCAGCGAAACCGATCCGATAGTTACTAAAGGAGTTGTCGCTAAAAGGGCGCTAACTTTTGAAGCTTCCCAGTGTGCCAAAGATTCGGCAAATGCACCGTAAGCAACTAAAGTATTTAAAGCACAAAAAATTAACGTTCCCCACTGTAAAGATGGCAACGAAAATAACTGTTGCGGTTGGGCAAAAGGTGTAAAAATTAACGCACAGCCACCATAAATAAGCAGCATAATGTTAGCAGAAGATAAAGTTTGTAATAGCTGCTTTTGGGCTAAAGCATAAACCGCCCAAGCTGCGGCAGCGATGACAACCACAAAACAACCGAGTAAATAAGTACCTTGGGCATTAATTAAGTTGTTTAATTGTTCGTGGAAAAAGAGAATAAAGCCAAGAGTTAATACTGCTAAACCCATCCACTGACGCAAATTATAACGTTCCCGAAAAATAGCGATCGCGCCTAAACCCATCATCACTGCTGCAAGTTGAATCAACACTTGGGCGTTAGCCGGGGAAGTCATCGCTAACCCTTGGACAAAAAGTAAGTAATTAATCGCCAAGAAGATAGTCGCGATCGCTAACAACCATAGCGGTGTAGCTGTTAATTTCTTCACTTGCGGCAGTTTTCCCCTAACTGCTAAAATTAATCCTAGCAAGACAAAAGACACCACAAAGCGAAACCAAGTTAAAGTATAAACGTCTAATTCCTGAAGGGTTACTGTCAAAGCAATTGGTAGAATTCCCCACAGAAAAACAGTAACTAAGGAAAATCCTAGCCCTAAACGCCAACGTCCTGAATCTCGATGCAATCCCATTAGTATTTTTCCTAAAGTTGCGCTTATTGCGCTTTCCTTTCTCAGTATTTTTTCGCAGTCAAATATTAGTTTGTCAGTAATTTGGTTAATTTAACTTCACTCATGCGGGCGATTTTAGCCACAACTGCATCAGTTATTTTCATGGTTTGGCTACCTAACTTCATCTAAACCTCACAAATTTACCTCCGACGATGAAGATTTGGTAAAACAGTATACATTTTTCTATTCCCGACCTAGACTGGATTTAGGAGGGGTGCAAGTGTAATTTTGAGAGGAAAGCGGAGATGTTCAACAAAGGATTTATTGCTTTATCTTTAGCAACAGTAGGCTTAGCAATTAGTTCCGCCGCCGCCAATGCTATTACTTTTGAACTAAAGTCTGACTGGAATAGAGATACTGAGTTTATCGGCTTGATAAATAGCGGAGAATTCAAAGAAGAATTTGTGGCTGAAAGTCGCATCGGCGATAGTTCCGGTAATGCAACCTATGAAGTGGGTTTATTGGATTTCGATAACAATAACTTACCAGTTGCACAAAGTAATTATGGTTGGACAAACGGCGAAGCAGTTGATTTTACTTTAGAATTAAACGGTGGTTTACTGAACTATACTGTTGGCAACAAACTTCTCAGCAGTCAGGCTTTTTCTGGCGATTTAATCGAAGATTTGTTAATTCGCGCCCGTTCCAGTGACAATAGCACAATGTCATTAGTTAATCTGGCGCTGAATGGTGTATCTCTTCCTGACTTAATTGCTAATCCAGGCGAAGTGAAGTATTTGGAAGTTGGTGATTTAGCAACTAACTTTACTTTAACTGGTACATCGATTATGTCATGGACTGGCGATCGCCCCAGAAACTCTCACTTAGCTTATCAAATTAAGGCAGGTGTTTTAACAACTAACGATGATATAGCCTCCGTACCCGAACCAGCTACAATTTCGCTGTTATCTCTCGGTGTTGTCGGTACGCTATTAACTCGTACTCGTCGTCGCAAGCAAGATGCTTAATTTGCAGTGAGTGATTTCCTCTGAAAATAACTACGTTTGTTGGCGATATTTTTGGGAATTAAATTTAAGCTATTAACCAGGGAGTAAACTCTCTGATTTTTTCTTAAGAAGAGCAAATCTTCGTTTGAGTTAAAGCAATTTTTTCTACTTGTTGATAATTAATTTTCCCTTGGGAGTTGCGGGGTAAATGAGTTACAGAAATCCATTTTTTCGGTTGTTTATATTTGCTTAATTTTTCAGCGATCGCTGCTTTAATTTCTCTTTCTGAAATTTGCTTATTTTTCGGGACATAAATCGCGCTTACCACTTGACCCCAGTTTTTGTCAAGTAAACCAATTACACAAACATCAGTAACTAATTGAGTAGCTAAAATTGCCGCTTCTACTTCATTAGGAAAAACATTTTCGCCGCCCGTAATAATTTTTTTACTGCTACGTCCGACAATATTTAAGTAACCTTCACTATCAAAAAATCCTAAGTCATCGGTCAAAAAATATTCGCAATTTTGACTGAATTTTGGATAGTAACCCAAACATAAAGATGCAGCATTAATAGCAATTTTTCCGGTTTGATTCGCAGGTAAATTTTCACCTTTATCGCTGCGAATTCCTACTTTAGCATGAGGTAAAATTTTGCCAGCACTGTTATTTCCAGCAAGAAAATCATCAGGTTTTAATGTAACGATTTGAGAAGCAGTTTCGGTCATGCCGTAAGTAGGGGCTAGTCTAATTTTATGCTGTCTAGCTGTTACGAAAAGAGTTGACCAAGCTGGCGCACCACCGAGAAGTACCGTTTTGAATTTTGCTAGCCAAGAAGGATTTTTTTCTAAGATAAATTGTAGCTGAGTAGGAACGAGAGAAATGAAAAAATCTTGGATTTCAAGGAATTTGAGATTTTGGGTGTAGTCGCAAAATTTATTTTCTGCAATTGTTGTTTTTAGGCTTTTGTAGGGCAAAACAGCTATTTTTCCACCTGTAATTAGAGAACGGATAAATTGCATTAAACCGCTAACGTGATATAAAGGTAAAATGCAAAATGAGTTAACTGGTTTTGCGTCGAAGTAGCGATAAAATCCGTTTACTGATGCGGTTAAAGTTGACCAAGTATGGATTGCAAAGCGAATTTTCCCGGAAGTTCCTCCGGTGGGAATCATTATTTTTGCTTGGCAATTTTCTGTTTGCGAAGTAATATTTAAATTGTTAGTTTCAGTTTTTTGTAATTTGTTAAAAGGTGACGAAGAAAGGTTT